>JBBIMZ010000435.1:0-3773 GCA_037444135.1 Solibacteraceae bacterium | reverse complement strand
GCGCCTCCTCCGCCCCTTCGAAGCACCGGATCCAGGTCTCCAGCAGCCAGCGGGCGTCGTCCGGCATAGCGTTCTCCTTACACGCCGCGCGGCGTGGGCCAGCGTTTCCGCATGTAGCTGCGCAACCGTAAAATCGCCTGCGACTTCAGTTGCGAGACCCGCGACTCGTGCAGCTTCACCACCTTGGCCGCCTCCCGTAGCGTCAACTCCTCGTGGTAGTACAGGCTCAGAATCGTCCGCTCGATGTAGGGCATCTTTTCGATCGCTTCCGCCAGCAGCCGCTCCAGCTCGGCCCGCTCCACCACGGCCGAGGGCCAGTTCTCGTCTCCGTCGGAGAGGTAGTGGAGCAAATCCCGGCCTTCCTCATCGGACGAAGCGACCTCGAAGCTGCCCAGATTCACTCCCCGGACATCGACCAGCCACTGGCGGTACTCCTCGAGCGAGAGCTTCAGCTCCCCGGCGATCTCCTCTTCGGACGGTGTCCGCTGGAGTCGCTGCTCCAGACGGGCGATGGCCGCCTCAATCTGCTTGGACCTGCGGCGCTGCTGTCGCGGCGCCCAATCGAGGCCCCGCAGGCTATCCAGGATCGCTCCCCGGATCTTGTACTCGGCGTAAGTTTTCAGCTTCACTCCGTGACGGGGATCGAAGTTGTCGATCGCCTGGATCAGGCCGACAATGCCCGTCGAGACCAGATCCTCCAGGCTCACGCTCTCCGGCAGCCGTTCATGAATCCGCCGGGCGATCAGCCGCACCTGCGGCAGATGCTCCAGAATCAGCCGTTCGCGTTCCTCTTCCCGCGTCTCTGAGAGCGCCTGATAGGGGTGCATGCCGGATCCTCGCCGCCTTCGCCGCCCCGCGTGGGCAGCTTACGCCGCCGCCGCCCGTCCGCCCGCCGGCCGCCACGGTGCGCTTTGGACCCAAGGCTCGGCCTCCGCCTCGTCGCCCCAGCCCGAAAGCACCAGATCGAGGATCCCTTCGCGGCTGGCTTCCACCAAATCCTCGGGAATCTGCTGTCCGTGGGTCAAGAACGAAATCGGCCTGGCCGTCCGCACCGCCTCGTTCAGGATCGTGCCCATTGACCGGGTCTCGTCGACGTGCGTAAACAAGAGCTTGGCGGGCCGGAAGCGTTCGTAGCGTTCCACCGCACGCCTAAGATCGGCGGCTTTCATCGAAGCCGTTAGGGTCAAATGGGTGTCCACTTCGGGACAGGCCGCCAGGAAACCGGCCAAATCCTCGCCCGCCCACATGTCGCGCGCGCTCTGCCCCGGCGTGTCGATCAGCACCAGCCCCTTGTGCCGGTGCTCCTCGAGCGCCTGCGCGAGCGCCCCGGGTGTCTCCAGCGCCTGGAACCCCACGCCGAGAATGGCTGCGTAGGAGCGCAACTGCTCGGCGCCGCCCACCCGCCAGGTGTCCATCGAGATCAGTTGCACCGGGCGGCGGCTCTTCAGGCCGTAGGTCACCGCCAGCTTCACCAGCGTCGTCGTCTTGCCCGAGCCCGGCGGCCCCACCAGCGCCACCACCTGCGGTCCGCCGTCCTCCTTTCCAAGCCTCGCGTCGACCGAGAACATCCGGCCCAGCTCGGCCCGCACGAGGTTCCGGATTTCGGCCGCATTGCCTGCCCGCATCAGCGCCTCCGCGTCGCTGCGGGCCTTCAGGCGCCCGGCGACTTCCTCGAGGATCTCCGCCGTCAAGCCGGCTTCGGCCAGCCGGCCGAGCGCGTCTGCCAGGGCGGACGGGTGCGCCCCCGTCACCGCCGCCGCGCGGGCCCGCGCCACCGAGGCCGCCATCCGCTCCATCTGCTCGCGCAGCCACGCCACCTCGCGCGACAACCTGGCCACGGCCGGATCCTCGCCGTCCCGCCGCCCCGCCGGGGCCGGCGGAGCGCCCGGCTCGGGCGCCGGCTGCGCGAAGACGACTTCAAAGCTGCCGAGGTAGCGCGCTTCCGGCAGCGCCTCCCGCGAGTAGACCAGCATCGCCTCCGGCCCCAGCTCCTTCCGCGCGCGCTCTAGCGCCGCTTCCACCGTTTCCGCAAAGTAGGATTTCAGTCTCATCTTCCACGCTCACTTCCCCTTAGATCGGCCGGAGGGCCGAAAACTATTCGACCAGCCCGAGCGACACCACCCTGACTCCCGCCGGGATCTCCCCGTGGCCGATCACGACAACGTTCCGGCACGCGCTCTCGGCGATCTGCCGCACAAAATAGCGCGCCCCCGAACTGGCCAGCACCACCACGGGCGTCTCGGTCGAGCCGGCAATCCGCGCCAGCTTGTCGGCCAGCTCGCGCACGCGCGCCGGCGGCAGGTTCAAATGCGAGGTGTGCTCGCCGTGCTCGGCCGCCTGCTCGACCATCTGGTCGAGCGACGCCTCCAGCACGTAGGCCGCCAGCTCTCCGGCGGCGTTTACGTACGGCTGCACCAGCATGCGCCGGATCGCCTGGCGCACATATTCGGTCAGCAGCACCGGGTTCTTGGTCATCTGCGCTCCGTCGCCCAACGCCTCCAGGATCGTCACCCCGTCCCGGATCGAGACGCGCTCGCGCAGCAGGTTTTGCAGCACCTTCTGCACCGTCCCCAGCGGCAACAGCTTCGGCACCAGATCTTCGACCACGCGCGGATTCTCCTCGGCCACCCGGTCGAGCAGCCGCTTGGCGTCCTGGCGCGAGAACAGCTCGTGGGCATGCGCCCGCACGACTTCGCCGAGGTGCGTCCCCAGGACGCTCACCGCGTCCACGACGGTGTAGCCGGCCTCGCGGGCCGCCTCGGCCATCGCCGACGGAATCCACAGCGCCGGAATCCCGAAGGCCGGCTCGCGCGTCGGCGTCCCTTCCACCGGCTTGGCCGGCGGCCTCGCCGGCTGAATCGCCAGCTCGCAGCCCGGCACCAGCTCATAGCGCGCCACTTCAACCCCTTTGAGCTGAATCACGTACTCGCCGGCCTTGAGCGAGAGATTGTCGGTGACGCGCACCGGCGGCAGCAGGTAGCCGAGATCGGCCGCCAGTTGCCGCCGGATCCCCGCAATGCGGCGCAACAGCGGCGAGCCGGCGCCTCCCTCGACCAGCTTCACCAGGCCCAGGCCGACGGAGACGGCGAGCGGCTCGACTTTGAGCAGCGCCTCCAGGTTCTCCTTGGCCGGGGCGCCCGCCGGCGCCTGCTCGGCCGCTTTGGCGGCGGCCGATTTGTTCCGCAGCCGCCACGCTCCCCAGCCCACCACCGCCCCCAGCGCCAGAAACGGCGTCTTCGGCAGGCCCGGAAAGGCCGCCAGCGCCACCAGCACGCCGGAGGCCAGAAACAGCGGCTCGGCGCTTGAGAGCACCTGGCGGCGGAAGTCGGCGCCGAGGCGCGACTCCGAGCTCGCCCGGGTCACGATCAGCCCGCCGGAGATCGAGATCATCAGCGCCGGGATCACCGTGACCAGCCCGTCGCCGATCGTCAGCACCGTGTAGGTCTCCAGGGCGCGCCTCAGTTCCATGCCGTGCTGGAGCACGCCGATCAGAAAGCCGGCGAGGATGTTGATCCCGGTGATCAGAATGCTCGCCACCGCGTCGCGCTGCGTGAAGCGCGAGGCGCCGTCCATCGCCCCGTAGAACTCGCTTTCGGCAGCCAGCTTCCGCCGCCGCTCACGCGCTTCAGCTTCGTCGATCAGCCCGGCGTTCAGGTCCGAATCGATCGACATCTGCTTGCCCGGCATCGCATCCAGCGTGAAGCGCGCCGTCACCTCCGAGATGCGCACCGCGCCGTGGTTGATCACCACGTACTGGATGGCGATCAGCACCA
>JBBIMZ010000434.1:0-3777 GCA_037444135.1 Solibacteraceae bacterium | reverse complement strand
AACTTCACCACCTTCTTGGCCGGGATCTTGATCGGCTCGCCGGTGGCCGGGTTGCGCCCCATCCGCGCCTTGCGCTCCACCTTCACCAGCCGTCCGAGCCCCGGCAGCACGAAAACACCGTTCTTTTTCGTTTCGGCGATCGCGGTCTGGGCGTAGGCCTCGATGATCTGCTTGGCCACCTTGTTCGATACGCCGCCGACGGCGGCGATCTTTTTCACGAACTCGGTTTGCGTCATTCGCTTCTCTGCCATACTCTCCTTCTTTCTCCCAATGAACCTGAGCGGGCGGCTCTGCGGCCCGCCTTCAGAAAACTGTGCTGTCTCATGATAAAGGACGAAGGAGCTGACTGTAAAGAGGAAAGTTGCGAAAAGAGCCCATTTTTCGGGCCTTCGAGCGAGGAAGGGCGCCGCAGCGGCCGGTTTGACGGGTCTTTGAAGCTCTAAGCCACCGCCGGCCGCGCCGCCTCCGGTCTCGCCTCCGATGCAACGGGTTTGACCGGCGCCAGTCCCAGGCGGGCCCGGAGCTCGGCCTCGAGCCGCGCCTGCAGCGCCGGGTTCTCCTTGAGGAAATTGCGGGCGTTCTCCCTCCCCTGACCCAGGCGCTCGCCGGCGAAGCTGAACCATGTCCCGCTCTTTTCCACCAATTGATGCTTGAGGCCCGTATCGAGCAGATCGGCCTCGCGCGAGATGCCCTCGCCGTGGATCAAATCCACCTCGACCTCGCGGAACGGCGCGGCCACCTTGTTCTTGACCACTTTGATCCTGGTCCGGCTGCCGACGACCTCGTCGCCCTCCTTGATGGCCGCCGCCTTGCGAACCTCCAGGCGAACCGAGGCGTAGAACTTCAGCGCGCGGCCGCCTGTGGTGGTCTCCGGATTGCCGAACATCACACCGATCTTTTCCCGGACCTGGTTGATGAAGATCAGGCAGGTGTTCGTGCGCGAGACCACACCCGTGAGCTTGCGTAGCGCCTGCGACATCAGGCGGGCCTGGAGCCCCATGTGGCTGTCGCCCATCTCGCCTTCGAGCTCGGCCTTGGGCACCAGCGCCGCCACCGAGTCGACCACGACCACATCGACCACCCTTGAGTTCACCAGCGCCGAGGTGATCTCGAGCGCCTGCTCGCCGTAATCCGGTTGCGACACCAACAGGTTGTCCACATCAACGCCGAGCCGGCGCGCGTAGACCGGATCCAGCGCATGTTCGGCGTCGATGAAGGCGGCGATCCCGCCCGCCCGGTTCGCCTCAGCGACCACCTGCAAGGCGATCGTGGTTTTGCCGGAGGACTCCGGACCGTAAACCTCGACTACGCGCCCGCGCGGAAAGCCGCCTACGCCGAGTGCGGCGTCCAGCGAGATCGATCCCGTCGGGATCGCCGTCACCGGAATGACGTGGTTCGAGCCGAGCCGGAGCACCGCTCCTCGCCCGAACTGCTTGTCTATCTGAACGAGCGCCGCCTCGACGGCCTTCTGGCGCTCCGCATCGCTCATCTGCATGGCCGGCACCTGTCGCTTAAGAAGGTGCCGCCCGGAAGGAATCCTCTCAGCGAATCGCCGCCGGCGGATATAGTGTTCTTGTGGAGGTGAGACAAGCGCGCATCTCATGACCGGCGGCACACTCGTGGGCATTCCGATCCCGGTCCGAAGCGGCTGGCTCGGCCCGTCCTGCCTGGCGATCGGAGCGCTCGTGTGGCTTGCCGCCTGCCGGACTGAGCGCCGTCCGCCGGCCTTCGACGAGCTTACCCGCGAGTTTGTCTTCACCACGCTGGCGATGTCGCCGGTGACGGCGACCGGCGCCGGCTACCACGTCCATGGAGGCGTCCGGCTCGACGAGCTGCTGGACGACTACAGCGAGGCGGGACTTGAGCGGCAGCGCCTCTGGTACCGGGCCTTCGACCAGCGGTTGCGCCACGAGGTCGACTTCGGCGCCCTCTCGGCCGAACAGCAGGCCGACCTCGAAATCATGCGCACCGAAATCGGCTTGAAGCTCCTCGAACTGGACGCGATCCGCAATTACCGGCGCAATCCGACGCTGTATGTTGAACTGATCGGGACGGCCTTATTCGATCCCTTCGTGCGCGACTATGCGCCGAAGGCCGAGCGGTTCCGCCACCTGATCGCCCGGCTGCGGCGCGTGCCGGCGTTGCTCGAGCAGGCCCGGGCGAACCTTTCGACCGCCCCTGAGGTTTGGAACCGCGTCGCCCGCCGGGAAAACGAAGGCAACATCGCCTTGATCGACCGCACGCTCCGGCAGGCCGCTCCGCCGGAGCTGCGCACCGCCTTCGACGAAGCAGCCGGGCCGGCGCTGGCGGCTTTGAAGGCCTTCAACGAATGGCTGGCCCGCGATCTGAGCGGGCGGCCGGCCGAGTGGCGGCTGGGAGCGGACTGGTATCGCCGGAAATTTCACCTGGCGCTCGGTACGGCTTCGACGCCGGAGGCGATACTGGCCGATGCGGAGGCGGCGCTCGAAGCGGTGCGGGCGAAAATGCTGGAGCTCGCGCTGGCGCTGGACCGCCTGGCGAGTCAGCCGCCGGCCGGCGACCGCGAGCGCCTCAACGAAATCGTTTCCCGGACGCTCGACCGCATCGCCGCACGCCACGCCACGCCGCAGACCTACTTCGCCGAGGCGCGGCGGGACCTCGAGGAGGCCACGCGCTTTGTCCGGCAGACGCGGCTGGTTTCACTCGCCGGAGTCAAGAACCTCGAACTGATCGAGACGCCGGAGTTCATGCGGGGCATTTATGCCGTCGGCGGCTTCAACCCCGCCCCGCCGCTCGAGCCCCATCTGGGGGCCTACTACTGGCTGACGCCGATTCCGCCGGACTGGCCCCCGGAGCGCCTCGAATCGAAGCTGCGCGAGTACAACTTCTACGGCCTGAAGCTGCTGACCCTTCACGAGGCCATGCCCGGCCATTATGTGCAGTTCGAATACGCCAACCGGATCCAGCCGCAACCGCGGCGCCTGTTGCGCAGCCTCTACGGCAACGGCCCTTATATCGAGGGTTGGGCGGTCTACGCCACCGAAGCGATGCTCGATGCCGGCTTTCTGAACGCCGGCCCGGAGCTGCGCCTGACGTTCCTCAAACAGCAGTTGCGGATGATCGCCAACGCCATCCTCGACATCCGCCTCCACACCCTGGGGATGAGCGAGCGGGAGGCGCTCGACCTGATGATGCACGACACGTTTCAGGAGCGTGAGGAAGCTCTGGCCAAGCTCCAGCGCGCTCAATTGAGCTCCTGCCAGCTGCCCACCTATTTCGTCGGCTGGCGCGACTGGCATCGTGTGCGCGACCTCTGCCGGCGGCGCCAAGGCGCCGCCTTCGACCTCGCCGAATTCCACCGGGCGGCGCTGGAACGCGGCGCCGTGCCCATGCCGGTTTTGGCAAGACTTCTTACCGCAGAGGCGGCGCCTTCGAGCGAGCCAGGCGGAAGACCGTCCAAATGATCTTGCATCCCGCCCGGAGGCTCGCGCTCCAGCTGGCGCTCACCTTTCCCCGCCCGGCCGCCCGCGGGCGGTAAGAGACCGGGACTTCCAGGATCCGCAAGCCGTGCTGAAGGGCGCGAATCTGCATCTCGACGGTCCAGCCGTAGGTACGGTCGCGCATCCCAAGGCAGTCGAGCGCGCGGCGCCGGATGGCGCGAAACGGCCCCAGATCGGTGAAGCTGCGCCCATAGATCAGGCGGATCAGACCGGCCGCGAGGCGATTGCCCAACGCCTGATGCCGCGCCAGGGCGCCCGGTTCGGCTCTTCCCAGGGTGCGGGAGCCGATGACCAGATC
>JBBIMZ010000433.1:0-3788 GCA_037444135.1 Solibacteraceae bacterium | reverse complement strand
AGAGCACCATCTGGCGGTTGATCTTCTCTTCCAGCCTCTCGACCAATCTCTGTGCTTTCCACGATCTTACCGTCGCCATCGAAGATCCTCCCGCCGGCCTCTAAGAATGCTCCCAGACCGGGTACACGCCGCGGTGGCCCAAAGACCGCCCGAGGTAATAACGCGCGAACGGATAGTAAATATAGTGGGAAATCTTGCTGAACGGCACATAAATCAGAAAGAAGGCCGTTAGTAAGAAATAGATCAGCAGCGGCGCCTCACCCGCGCCAACGTCGTTCGGCGCCGCCAGGAAGCTGAACCCGAGCCACACGATCAGCATCGCCAGCGAAAAATAATCGTCCGGAGAGCTGATCGCCCGGATGTAGGCATTGACGATCCGGCGCAACAGCCGGATCAGGCCGGCGATCATGCCAGCGGCAAAGATCGCCTGAAGGCCGGCCACCGCCCGGCGGCCGGCGATCAGCTGCGGGGCGTAAGGGATCAGAAAGGACATGGCGATCGATGCCGCCACGGCCAAGTGGAAGACCACGAACTGCGCGTACAGCCACGGGTGTTGCCGCGTGCTGGCCATCGCCCACGGCGTCGCGATGCTCGCCAGCGACCACAACGCGCCCCGGCGCCCGTCTCCGCGCCCGCGCGCGGTGCTCGCCTGGCGCTCGCGGGCCGCCGGAAACTTCAGGATCCAGCGGATCTTGAGAACGTAAACGGTCGCCATAAACGCCAGCGCCGCCAGTTGCAGCCGGTCTTCGGCGAACTGAAGCAGCGGGCTCGGCTCGGCGATCATGTTCTTAAACCTCCAGGTTCGCCATCTTGTCACGGAACAGCTCGAAGTCCCTCTTGTCCACCACGCAGATGATCACTTCTTCGACGCTCGTTCCCGCTTCAAGGAACGCCCGGATCTCGTCGAGCATCACCCGGGTGCAGATCTTGGCCGGCACTCCGTAAAAACCCATCCCCATGGGCGGAAAGGCGATCCGTTTCAGACCGTGCTGGCCCGCCAGGCGCAACGCCGAAACCATGCACGCCCTCAGTTTGCCTTCGAGCTCCGGCTCGTGAAACTTCGGGCCGCAAGCGTGGATGATGTGGCGGGCCTTCAGCTGGCCGGCCCCCGTCAGCACCGCCTCCCCTGGATTCACTCGACCGATCCGTTCCAGTTCCTTTCTCACTGACGCCCCGCCGCGCTGTTGGATCGCCGTTCCGTAGCCGCTGCCGAGCTGCAAATCCTCGCGGGCGTAGAAGACGAACGCATCCACGTCAAGAGCCGTCAAGTCGTCCTTCACGAGCCGCAACACCGACCGGTTCACCCGGACGGCGACCGGTTCCACTTCCACCAGTTGCGCGCTCATCAGGGATCCTCCTGCTTTCGGATGGTCACCAGAGTTGAGACCGCCGCGGACCGCCGCGGCCGGCGCCGGACCAGGTCCTCGAGCGTATACCGGGCGAGGATCCGCACGATCGCTTCATTGATATCTCGCCAGACGCTGATCGCCTCGCAGCGCGAGGACCGCTCGCACAGTTCCGGCTCACGCACGCATTCGATGATGCTGACCGGACCGTCGGCCGCCTCCAGGATGTCCAGGAGTCTGATCTCGGAGGCCGGGCGCGCCAGCAGGTAGCCGCCGCGGTTGCCCCAGACGCTGCGCAGCAGCGACGCGTTCCGCAGCGCAGTGGCGAGCTGCGACAGGTACAGGCGGGAGAGCCCCTGGCGTTCGGCCACATCGCTGAGCGGCACCGGCTCGCCGGCCCCGTGCCGGGCGATATCCGCCATCATCCGGATGGCGTAGCGGACCCGGGTGTTCACCTTCATCGGTTCGCCGCGATCGAGATGATCGTGTCACTCAGTATTAAACCACCGCCGAATTGCGGAGTCAAGGGTCAGTTTATCTGAAGTAGGCCGGCGCCGCCCCGTCCAGGTGCGACGCGCGAGGCGCCCCGGCGCCCCGGCGCCCCCCGGCGGCGGGGGCTTAGTCTGTATTCTTTGCCGACCCCACCGGACCTCCGGCCGGAGAGCCCCGCGCCCACGCCCACCGTCGCCTGGCCGGCGCTGCGGAGCAGGGAGGCGTTTCGCGGCGCCGCGGCGAGCCGGGCGGTAACCCGGTCGCCCCCCTTGCGTCCAACGGGTAGGCTCACTAAGCTCAAAGCAGGGGGTGTTGCGATGCGGACGGCGTGCTTGACGATCGGCGTCGGTCTTTCCCTGGCAGGCGTGGCCGCCGGGCAGTTCGTGGGAAGCCTCTATGGCCGCGGTCCCGGCTTCCGCACCTACGGCTCGCCGAGCGGCTTCGGCAATATTCTGTTTCCGGGAACCGGGACGGCGCCGCCGCTCGTGAATCCCTACCTGCGGCCCGGCCCCACCTTCGCCCAGCGCCTGGGCGCCACTGTGGCCGGCCATCCGAGTTCGCTGATCCTGGGCCGGCCGGGCGCCCGCCGGGCTTTGCCCGTCGTCATTCCCTACGCCGTCCCCGTCTGGACCGGCTACCCGTACGGTTACCCCCCGCCCCCGCCCGAATATAGTCCCGTCACCGTTGTGAACCAACCTCCCCAGCAGCCGGCCGTGATCATCAACCAGTATTACAGCGCCGAGACGGCCAAACCGGTCGTTCGGGAGTACAAGCAGGGCGAACTCCCTGAGCCGGCCTCCTCGAGCCTCCGCTCCTTCCAGGCGCCCGTGCCGTCCCACCCGGAGCCGGCCCGGCGCGACCCGCAGCCGACGATTTACCTGATCGCCTACAAAGATCAGACGATCTACCCGGCGCTCGCCTACTGGGTCGAGGGAGACACGCTCCACTACATTACGCCGCAGGGCTCGCACAACCGCGCCTCGCTCGAGCTGATCGACCGCGAATTCTCCGAGCGGCTCAACCGCGAGCGCAACGTCGAGTTCACCCTGGCGCCGTAAGGACGTCGTACAGGAGCTGCGCGTGACTCGGCTTGACCCGCGCGTCCCAGCTCGAAGCACGCCCCGTTGTGGTATCCTGATCTCGTCGAAATTCCTCGGTGGAGGCGCCGTTCAGCGAACGCAAGGAACACCAACGGCCTATGGCGCTGCTTCGCGTGGAGCGCATTGTGACCGGCTACCACGGCACGAGCATGCGACGCGCCGAGGAGATCCTGAAGACGGGAACGTTTGAGCCAAGCAGGAATGATTGGGACTGGCTTGGGCATGGCGTTTATTTTTGGGAATACGCACCGGGCCGCGCCGAGCAGTGGGCCGGACGCTGCTGTTGTCCAGGCCGAGATAGAGCTCGCGTTTTGCCTCGATCTCACCATACACATCCGCTGTTCGCCTGAGCTACGAAAAACTCCAGGAAGCCTTCACTCGCGCCGGAAAACCTTTACCCGTGAATCGCGGCGGGGCTCGCTTTCTCGACTGCCTCGTCATCAATTACTTGGCTACATATGTGCTTCCGGAATGCGACACCGTCCGCGCGCCTTTCCTCGAAGGCGAGCCGATTTATCCCGGATCGATGCTGCTGGCGCAGTCCCATATTCAGCTCGTGGTTCGTAACCGCGCATGTATCAAGCGTGCCGCGCCGCTCCAGGTTGGAATCCGACTTGATCATTCACTTGTGCCATCTCCCAAGCACGGGTGCCGGCGAAGAGCTTGCATTCGCCCATGACGCGCTCGTGCCGATCAGATTGATCTCGCCCTGCGATCACATGGTCAGTCGGATGATAAGGGGCATTCCCAGTCTCAAGATCGAAATTCAATACCAGGAGCCGGAAGAATTGAGGTGTTTGCTCGAGGAGCGGCTGCTCGAGCTGCGTCCTCTGCTGGAGCAGCGGCGCCT
>JBBIMZ010000432.1:0-3809 GCA_037444135.1 Solibacteraceae bacterium | reverse complement strand
CCCAGCAGCGGCGGGCTGCGGCCAGGCAGAGCCGGGCGTAGGCCCGGTCGGAGCGCTCGAACGCGGACGCGGCCATCGCTTCGAGCGCCGTGAACATCGCCTGGATCAGCGCGGGCTTGGAGGGATTGATATGGCGGTCATCGGCCGTGCCGACTTTGTTGTCCGTCCAGTGGTTGTCGCTGTTGTCGCCGTTGACGCCGCCGGCCGTGTCGTTGAAGACCAGCCCGTCGGCGTCCTGCATCTTCAGGAAATACTGGTTGCCCCAGCGGAACTCGTCGAGCAGTGCGGCGGTCTCGATGCCCGCCACCGGCACGCCCGAAGCGGCCAGCTCGAGCAGCGCGAAGCCGTTCATCATCGTGGCACTCATCCATTTCCGCAGGTCGCCCGCGTCATGCCAGCCGCCGACCACGTCGCGGTGCTCGCCGGTGTCGCGGCGCCGGGCATCGTCCAGGTGGCAGACCGGGTGAACGTTCGGAACCTCGGCGCCACACCGCTGCGCGTGGATATAGCCGACGGCTTTCGGAAGCGTCCGCCGCCACAGGTCCGGCCGGATGAAGAACGGCACGGAGCGCTCGCCCGGAATCGACACCTGGTACATGCCCGGACGTTCCAGCTCGGTGAACTCACCGACCCGGCAAGGCCAGAAGTAGCAGTCGACCCTGGCAAGGGTCCGGGTCATCCGGCGCGGCTCCGGCGCATGGCCGTACCAGCCGAAACGGTCCGAGCCGATGTCGCGCACGAGGAATTCGGACGGCGGTGAATCGCCGGCGGCGCGCACGATGACGCGCTTCGGCGCCTTCGGCAGAAAGCCCAGATGGTTGACGGCGAGGCGCGGGAGCGGTCCGGCCGTGAGCTGTTCGACGCGTTCGGCGCGCGGCGGCCCTTCCTGCGCCGGGGCGAGGACCGGCGCAAACACAGTCGAGAGAAATGTTCTTCGTTTCATCGGGGAGTCAGACTCCTCGACCGCGCCGCCAGCCAGTCATAGACGGCGGGCAGCACGGTCAGCGTCAGGATGGTCGAACTCACCAGGCCGCCGATGACGACCGTGGCCAGCGGCCGCTGCACTTCGGCGCCCGTCGTCGTGTTGACCGCCATTGGAACGAAGCCGAGCGCGGGCACGATGGCCGCCATCAGAATGGGGCGCAGGCGCAAGGAAGCGCCCTCGAGAACCGCCGTCCGCGGATCGCGACCCTGGCGCCCGAGCCGATCCATCGCCGTCACCAGCACGATGCCGTTCAGCACCGCCACGCCGAACAGCGCGATGAAGCCGACGGAGGCCGACAGGTTCAGATTCAGCCCGCGCAGCCAGAGCGAGGCGATGCCGCCCACCAGAGCGAACGGCACGTTCAGCAGCACCAGCAGCGCCAGCGGAACCGAGTCGAAGGTGGCGAACAGCAGGCCGAAGATCACGAGCACGGAAGCGGGAACGACGAGCATCAAGCGGCGCGTGGCGCGCTGCTGATTTTCGAACTGTCCGCCCCAGTCGATCGAGTAGCCGGGCGGCAGGCGCAGTTCCGCCTGGAACCGCCGCTGGGCCTCGGCGACGAAGCTGCCAAGGTCGCGCCCGCGCACGTTGGCCTGCACGACGATCCGGCGCTGGCCGTGCTCGCGGGAGATCACCTCCGGACCCCGGGCGATTTCGACCCGGGCGACTTGGCCGAGCGGCACGCGTTCGCCTCCGGGCGCCGACAGCGTCAGGCCGCGGATGGACTCGACATCGCGCTGGTACCGCTCCGGCAGGCGCAGCACGATGTCAAAGCGTCTCTGGCCTTCAATCAACTGCGAGACCGGGATGCCGCCGACGACGGCATCGACGAGTTGGCGCACGTCGGCCACGTTGAGCCCGTAACGCGCTAGCGCCGGACGGTCCACCTCAATTCGCAGCTCGGCCACGCCCGAAATGATCTCCATCTGTGCGTCGGCCGCGCCCGGTACGAAGGACAGGATGCGAAGGGCCTTCTCGGCCTGTTGCTCGAGCACGCGCGGATCCTCGCCGAAGATTTTCACCGCCAGGTCGGCCTTGACGCCCGCCACCACTTCGTCCAGGCGCATGGCCATCGGCTGCGTAAAGTTGCACGAAACGCCGGGAACCTTGGCCAGGGCCTGCGACATCGCCTGGATCAACTCTTCCTTGGTGCGGAACCGCGTCCACTGGCGGCGCGGCTTGAGCAGCACATACACATCGCCCTGATAGATGCCCATCGCCTCCGTCGCCAGATCCGGCCGGCCGATCTTGGTGACCACTCCGGTGACCTCGGGGAAGGTGAGAATCTCCCGTTCCAGTTTGGTGCTGAGGGCGACGGACTCCTCCAGCGAAATCCCCGGCAGCTTGCGGGTCTCGATGAGAATGGATCCTTCGTCCAGGCGCGGCATGAACTCCGTTCCGATATAGGCCAGCGAGCCGATCGCCGCCGCCACCATCGCCAGGGCCGCGCCCACCGTCACGAGCCGGTGATGGAGCAGCACCCCCAACAGCCCCAGGTATCGCCTGCGGAGCCCCTCGAACCACCGGCTGCGGTGCTCCGGGACGCCGCGGGGAAACCCCACGGCGGTCGCCGTCGGCACCACCAGTAAAGCCAGCACGAGTGAGCCGGCCAAGGCCGAGCAGACCGTGATCGCCATCGGCCGGAACATCCGGCCTTCGAGCCCTTCCAGAAACAGCACAGGCAGGTAAACGGCGATGATGATGGCCACGGCAAAGGTGATCGGCCGGGCCACCTCGTAAGCCGCCTGACGCACGCGCTCGACCGGATCGAAGGGCGCCTGCCGCGGCGCGGGATGCAGCCGCAGGACGGCATTCTCCATCATCACCAGCGCGCCGTCGACGATCATGCCGAAATCGATGGCGCCAAGACTCATCAGGTTGGCGGAGATGCCGAAGTAGCGCATCCCGAGGAAGCCGACCAGCATTGAAAGCGGGATCACCGCGGCCACCAGTAAGGCGGCGCGGATGTTGCCGAGAAACAGCAGCAGCACGAGGATGACCAGCGCGGCGCCTTCGGTCAGATTGAGCGCCACCGTTCGGATCGTGGCGTTGATCACCGTGGACTGATCATAGAAGGGGTTGATGCGCACTCCGGGCGGAAGGTTCAGCGACGCCAGGCGTTCCTTGACCCGGCGGATCACCTCCAGGCCGTTTTCGCCTTTCAGCATGATCGTCATGCCGGAGACGGTCTCGCCGCGGCCGTCCCGCGTGACGGCGCCCTGGCGGGGCATCGGCCGCATCTCGACGTCGGCGACGTCTCGCAACAGAACGGGCGTGCCGGCGCGGGCGAGCACCACAATGCGCTCCAGGTCGCCCAGATCCGCGGCGCGCCCGAGTCCGCGCACGGTGTACTGCTCGGCGCCCTGCACGAGGAAGCCGCCCCCGAAGTTGGAGTTATTCTCGCGGATGCGCTGGTGAACGTCGCTGAGCGACAGCCCGTAGCGCTGGAGCCGCACCGGATCGACGATGACGTGGTACTGGCGCGTTTCCCCGCCCCAGGTGTTCACTTCGTTGATGCCGCGGATCGTACGCAGTTGGTTCTTGATCTGCCACTCGTGCAGCGTCTTGAGCTCCATCGGCGAATAGCCGTCGCCTTCGAGCGTGTACTGATAGATTTCGCCGAAGGCGGTGGCCACCGGCCCGAGCGTCGGCTCGAGACCTTCCGGCAGACGCGCCCGGACCTCCTGAAGCCGCTCGTTGACGATCTGCCGCGCGAAATAAATATTGACCCCCTCTTCGAAGATGACCGTCACCATGGAGAGGCCCAGCTTCGAGATCGACCGGATCCCCTCGGTCCGGGGCAGACCCATCAGAGCCGCCTCGA
>JBBIMZ010000431.1:0-3812 GCA_037444135.1 Solibacteraceae bacterium | reverse complement strand
GCCCGGCGATCTGATTGACGCCCCCCGGCCCGTTGGCCAGACCGGAGACCGACGCCGGAAGCAGTCCCGGAAGCGCGTTGATCAAGTCGGCGAACATCCCGGCGACGTAGATGGGATCGAGGATTAGCCCGCGGCCGTCGTGGAATGAAACCGGACCGCTGATGCCGGTCATGACCTCATCCGGCTCGTACCAGCGCGAGGTGGTGAAGCCCTGGGCGCCGCGAACCACCATCGCCCAGGGAACCGGACGAATCGGCGGGGCACCCGGCAGCGGGTAGCGGCTCTCGGCCAACCGCTCGAGGCGCAGCACGGCCTGCGGGTGAAGCCGCAGCACCGCGCACGGGCCGGACAGCGGGTTGCCGCCGGCGTCGATGAACTCTGTGGTGCGCGCGCCGCTGGCCAGGCGGAGCGTCACGCGGGCCCCTGAAGCGAAGCTTTGCCGGGCGGTGCCCTCCATGCCGCGCGTCACGGTCAGCGAGTCGCCGGTCCGGGCGGTGCACGCGACGATCTCCCGCTTGGCGCCCGAGGCGTCCGTCAACTCGAGCATCACTGCCCCGCCCCCGCCGGGCGACGGGAAGGACGCCCCCGTGCCCGCCGCCAGCGTGATCGTCGTGTCGGTCTCGCCGATCGCGCCCGCCAGCGTCGAACTTGCCGGCGCAAACGCGAACGTCAGGATGCCGAGAAACGGAGCGCGGATGACCCCGGCCAAGTTCAGCGTCAGCGACGCCGCATCGTAGTCGGCCGGGGCGGGAGTGGCGTCGGCCCACCGAGGGCTCAACCGGACCGTCGTCAAACCGAGCGTGCCGAGGCCGTCATTTTGGAGCCGCTGTTGCGCGGCCGCCGGCGTCAGTGTGGTGATCGGAAAGGTGCCCATGGCGTCAACTCACTTGCTGGACGTGTTCGGTGAAGCGCCCGTCCGGGGCGCTCAGGCGCACGATGAAACGCGTCGCCGGCACGCGGCAGAAGGCATAGTAGGAGAACTTCGGGCCCGGGCCGGGCATCCTCCGGACGCGCAGCGGGTCAGCTCCCGGAGGAACCGGACCGGGCTCGTCCAGTGGGATGTCGCTGAGAGCGAGCTGCACGATCAGCGGCGGTTGCGGCACCAGAGGGCCGAGCGGCGGAAACAGCCGCCGCGGGGGCCGCATCACGGTCACCCGAAGCAGGTATGAGCCGGCCTCGAACGTCTCCAGGGGCGCATCGCTCGTCCAGGAGAGCATCAGCCCGGGCGGCACGGCGCTCGGCGTGAGGACGAAGTCCTCGAGCGCGGGCGGCGGCAGGACCGGCCCGGGAGGGATCGTGGCCAGGCGTTCGGATGTGCGCCCCACCGGATCGGTAATGCGCACCGCGAATTCGACGGCGTCGGCCACGGAGGCGCGCCGCAGGACCGCCCGGTAGCCGAACGGGCCCGGCGGTCCGCCGCCGGCGCGCCAGGCGCCGGAACCGGAGGCGGGTTGCACGGCAGGGAGCTGGTCGAGCGGCGCTTCGAAAGCGATCAGCGGCGGAGTGCCGGCGGCCGCCCCGACCACAGCGGCGCGGAGCGAGAGCGTGTGCGGGCCCAGCGGCGTCTTCCTTACCGGCGCCGCGGAACTCCATTTGATCAACACGTCAGCCGGCCCGCCTCCGGGAGGCCATTCGATCTGAAGGTTAGATAGCGGCGGCGGATCCGGAGGCGGCACCACCACCCAGCAGGCGTTGCTCGCCGGAGACCGGCCGGGCAGGTTGCCGCGAAGTTCATCCCTGGCCGACCAGGCGGCGGCGCGGTACCAGACGCGCTTCCACGAGCCGCTCGGTGTGTCGACACCCGCCGCCGAAACGATGTGCGTCCCGAACGTGTCCGTCTCCTGCTTCACGGTCCAGCCGGGGCTGCCGGGACTGACCACTTGCACCGGCGGGCCCATCGTGTCGAGCTGCCGGGCGGCGTCGTCGACCCGCACCCGGTGCAAATCCAGCCGCGCCACGCGCGGGCCCTTGCGTGTCGTCACGCGTAACCGGGCGCGATACACATGGGGCGTCACGGAAGTGTCGAGGAAGGACTGAGCCTCCAGCGACGGCGCCGCCGGCGCGAGCAGGCGGGGCGCCGCGAACGCCTGGAGCGCGTCGTCGGCATTGGGTCCGGAAGGCCAGTTGGCTTCCACCTGCCCGGCGCTGACGCCGAGCACGAGGAAGACATGGATCGCAGTCGAACCCCGCGGCAGCGTGACCTCCGTGCTGGTTCCTGCGATCAGTCTTGCATTCCGGCGGGTGAACTCGCGGCGCGACGGGTTGTTGCGGAAGGCCTGCTTGATGCGCGTGAGCCGCTGGCTCAAGGTGAGATCGGGCGTGGGTTCGCTCAGTCCGTTCGCCAGCAGAATCTTGGTCTCCGTCGACTCGTAGACGAAGTAGCCCGCGGCGCCGGCGGCGGGCGCCCAGGAGAGCCTGGCGTGGCATTCTCCGGCGGCGTCCGGCAGACTCGCCAGCGTGACGATGTCCGGAGCGATGACCGGCGGCCGCGGATCGGAGACGGCGATCACGCTGGGCTGGCCGGACCACGGCCCGGTGCGCTGCGGCGGTATCCGTTCCTGCCCCTGCGCCCACAGCGCCAGGCCGATGTGGCCTGTGGCGGCGAAGTTCAGGCTGAAACCCGGAATCGTCACGCGGTAGCGCCGAGCTTCGCCGCCCTGAGCCGGACCGAAGGCGACTTGCGCATCGCCGGACTCGTTCAGGGCGATGATCGTGCCGCCGGCAAGCGACGGGACGTCGCCCGCGAAGGCGATCTCGACGGCGGGTTCGGCCCCGCCGAGCGAGCGCTGGAGCCCGGCCGGCACCACCGTGCTCGGTGGCGGGTCGCCGTGAAAGGCGGCTGGATAGAGGCGGCCGGCGAAGCGGATCTTCTGCGGCCGGCGCACGCGCCAGTCCCACAGAAACTCGATCGTGAGGGCGCCCGGCGAGACCGAGCCCGACGGGGGAGGAACGGCCTTGAGCTCGGCGCTGACGATCCGGACGCGATCCGGCGCCGGCTGTGCGGCGACCGCATTCACCGGAGTCCAGTTGCTCCACTGCCCGTACCAATCCTGGTGCGCCGCGGCGTATTTGAGCGTCCGCAGACCGGGATTGGAGGGAATCGGGAGTTCGCGGTCCACGGCGTGGATCCGCCACGACTCCGGATCGGGAGGCGAGAGCGTTTCGTTGATCGCGACGGGAGCCCAGGCGCCGGCGCGCTTCGGCAGGAGCACCGCCGCCGGCTCAGCGGGAGCGATTCCGGCGCGGGCAAAAGCGTAAGTGCGCGCACGGAACAACGGGATGGCCACCGGACGATCCCAACTGATGCGCAGCGAGCAGCGCCAATCGCCGTCGCTCGCGAGCGGCCGCAAATGCCCCATCAACTCAGGGGCCGGGTTGGCCGGGGCCGGCGGGGCGATGGCGGGCTGCGGCGCCGGCACGAGCGCGGCGTATTCGACGGCGGCCGAGTGCCCGTCGAGGCCCTTCTCCCAGACCGCAGTGATCATGTAGTCGTAGCTGAGAGCGTTGGGCAACACGGCCGTGCCGGTGACGACGCGCGGTGTGACCGGGTAGGCCGTGCCGAAGCCGAGCGCCAGCGCCAGGTGCGGATCCGTTCCCGCTCCCAGCAGCGTCAAGCCGAGCGGAGAGGCTTTCGACGTTCCTCCGGCCACCGACATCTGCTGGCCGGCGGAGTTTTCCGGCGGCGGCAGCGGGACGTCGCGCTGCTGGGCGATCTGCTGGATCGGGGGAAAGGTGGCGGCGATGGGCCGGAGGAAATCGAGTAAGTCAGAGTTGAGGGTCTTGATCAGGTCGACAAAATCCGGCGAAATCCA
>JBBIMZ010000430.1:0-3813 GCA_037444135.1 Solibacteraceae bacterium | reverse complement strand
CAGAGCGGCGGCCACCACCAGCGGATCCAGCGAGCCCGAGCGGTTGGCCACCAGCACGGCGGGACCGCCTCCGGCAAGCTGCGGAAGCCCCACCAGCCGCCAGCGCTGTCCGCTGAGTTTCAGAATCCAGCGGCACACGAGACGAATCGCGGCAACGCTGCCGCTCAGGCGCGCCCAGGCGCCGCCGGCCAAGGCCACCAGTCCCACCGCCGCGCCGGTCACCCGCTCGAGAACCGCCGCGCGGCTGCGCCGCAAGCCGAGCCGCACCAGCGGGCCGAAGTTCTCCCACCGCAACCGGATCAACTGGAGCCACGGCGGCCGGCCGCGCGGCCGGAGTTTGCCGCGCTCGTACAGCGCGCGGATATCGTTGCGGCGAATCTTGCCGTTCGAAGTGCGCGGCAGCACGTCCGGTTCGACCAGATGCACCTCATCGGGCGGCATGCCGAGCAGATAATCCACCTCGCGGACGATTTCGGCCTCCAGGCGCCGGAATTCCTCCTGGCTGGTGGCCCGCGTCTCCGCGGCGACCACCAGGCGCTCCATGCCGGTCACGGGATCGGCGGCGCTGAAGGCCACCGCCGAGCCGGGCTCGATTCCGGCCAGACTCCCGACGGCCGCTTCGACGTCCAGCGGGCTCATCGTCCGACCCGCCTTGACGATCGGGTCCTTGTTCCTTCCGGTGAAATAAAACTCGCCTTCGGCGAGGTAGCCGAAGTCGCCCGAGTCGATCCAGCCGTCGCCGCGGCTGACGGCCGCCGTCGCTTCCGGGTTGCGGTAGTAGCCCTGCATGGTGGTGCGGCCGCGGAACAGCAGGCGGCCCACAACACGCTCCGGCAGGCTGAGGTTGCGCTCGTCGACAATGCGGATTTCCTGCCCTTCGATCGGGCGCCCGCAGGAGAAAAAGCACAAGGCTGTGGGATCGCCGGGAGCCGCCCGTTCGGCGCGGCCATACCTCTCGAATGGCTCGCGCCGCACCCAGTCCCGGACGGGCAGGCGCTCGATGGGCGGCATGGTGAGCGCGACCGTGGACTCGGCCAGGCCGTAGCAGGGCAGCAGACTCTCGGCGCGAAAGCCGAAAGGCCGGAAGCGCTCGGCGAAGCGGTCCATCGTCATGGCCAGCACGGGTTCGCCGGCGTTGACGGCCACGCGCCAGCAGCTCAGGTCGATCCCTTCGAGCTGATAGGCCGGGATCCGGCGCGTGCACAGGTCGTAGGCGAAATTCGGCGCCGCCGAAAGCGTGCCGCGCGACAGATGGATCGCCCGCAGCCAGCGCTCGGGCTGCTTGAGAAAGTCCAACGGAGAAAGGACGGTGATCGGGATGGCGTAGTAGAAGCTCAGCAGCCAGCAGCCGATCAGGCCGAGATCGCTGTACAGCGGCAGCCAGCTGACCACGGCGTCGCTCGGGCGCAGTTCCACCGCCGCGCCGATGCCCCGCAAGTTGGCCAGCACATTCTCGTGGCTGAGCACCACTCCCTTGGGATCGCCGGTGCTGCCAGAGGTATACTGGAGCACCGCCGTGGCGGCCGGCTTCACCGAACCGGCGCCCAGCCGCACGCGCGAGCGGCGCAAGGCGTCGACCGTGGTCACGTCGATCAGCGTCGGCACGTTGACACGCAAGATCTGTGCCACCGCCCGGATCCGCTCGAATCCGATCAGGAAGCGCACCGAAGCGTTGCGCAGCACGACGATCTGCCGCTTGACGTAATCCTCGATCCGCTCCAGGCGCGTCGGCGGGTAGGCCGGCACGGGAATGCCGCCGGCCAGCATCACGCCGAAAAAGGCGTAGAAAAAGTCGGCCGAGCTCGGCAGCATGATGGCCACCGTCTCGTTGCGCCGCAGGCCGAGTTCGGCCAAGCCGCCGGCAATCGCCGATGCTTCTTCGTAGAGGCGGCCGTAGGTGATCCCTTCGCCCGCGTCCTCCGCCAGCAGGTGTATCTGGATCCGGCCGGGGTCGGCTTCGGCGTGCTGCACCAGCACGTCCACCAGCGTCCTGGCGGACACCGGCTCGGCCAGAGCCTCCTCGCGCGGCGGCGTGATGCGGTAGAGTTTTCGCGGGCGAAGTTCGGGCTCCTCCAGGATCGCGTTCACCCAAGCGGCGGGCGTCTCCACGATCTCGTCGGGGAGTTTGACTTCGAGGCGCTCCTCGACGCGGGCCATCAGCTCGATGAAATCCAGACTCCGAATCCCCAGCTCTTCGAAGGTCGAATCCAGGCGCACGGACCCGGCCGCACGCTCGCGGCCGCGCCGGCGCAACTGCTCGCGCACCAGCTCGAGAACCTGGCTTTCAATCTCGGAGCGCTCCACAGGGTGGGCGGTGGCGGCCATCCGGTCTACTTCCTGGCGGCTTCGTTCTGCACCCAGCGCCGGACGCCTTCGACTTCGTTGTGGATCCAGTAGTCGCGCCAGTCGATCTGGTCCGGATTCCAGGGCAGCAGCCGCCGGTCCTCCTCGGAGAGCTGAGCGCGCGCGGCGCGGATGTTCTGCGCTTCGAAGATGAAGCGGTTGTCGTACATGAACGGCCGGTAGAGCTCGAGCGCCTGGTCGCGGATCATGATCCGCAGGCCCGCCGAGCGCAGCATCGCCGACAGGTTGCGCAGTTTCTGCTCGCCGGGCAGGCCCGCCGCCTGGAGTTTCTTGCGCAGGCCCGTGGCGAGCGCCTGCAACCGGCCGAGCCGCTCCTGCTGGCGGCGCCCGCGGCGGCTGGCTTCCTCCGGCGTCAGCACCCGGACGCTGGCCGGCAGGCCCCACCAGGGCAGGAGACTCGCGCCGTCGCCCCGCCTCTGGCGCCGGTACTCCTTGTGCAGCATGCGCACCAGCGGGCCGAAATAGATCGGGTTCACATCGGCGGTGCTCACGTGATAGACCCGTTCGGCGCGCCCGTTCAACAGCAGCACGGCGACGATCAGGATCGCCGACGCCACCAGATCCACGGGAACGACCTCCATCGGCGCATCCTCGCGGATCGACCAGTGTCGCAAGCCGCTGATGGCCATCATCACCAGCGGCGCCGCCGTGCGCCCGCCCTCGACCCAGCCCGGGAACGGGAATTCGAGCGCTGCTTCGACGATCGCCGGCCGGACGATGGCGTAGTCCAGATTCGCGGCGGCGGCGATGATCTGCTCGCCGAGGCTCTTAGTGTAGGTGTAGGTATTCGTCCAGCCCCACTGGGCCGCCCGCTGCGCCCCGAGGTCGCTGAGCCGCTGCACTAGCTCGCGCGTCCTATGGCCGGCGCCGTTCACCCCTTCGCAGGCGTAGACCTCCCGGATGCGCTCGCGCATGTAGCGGATCTCCCGGTCATGGCGGAAGCCGTGGTCGCCGGGCCCCTTGCGGCGGGGATAGAAGCCCAGAATCGGCTCGGACTCCTCGATCAGGCCGTCGGCCTCCCCGCAGACGAAACAGGTGGAGACGTGCAGGAGCCTGGCGCCGAGCGCCCGGCTGAGCTCGACGACGTGTTCGACGCCGTCGACGTTGGACTGGAAAGATTCGTCCACCGGAGGGAAAAAGTCCACCAGGCCGGCGCAATTCAGCACCAGCCCCACGCGGCCCGAAAGCTCTTGCACGGTCTCTTCGTCCAGCCCGCAGCCCGGCTGGCCGATATCGCCCGCCAGCACCGAGATCTTCCCGGCAAGCTCGGCCAAGACGCTCTCGTCGGTCACTGCGCGCAAGGGGGGCGAAGCCAGGATCTCTCTCTCGAAGCGCTCCTGGGGCGAAAGCCTCCGCTTGGGCCGGATCAGCACGTGCAGCCGCCGGAAGTCCGGGAACCGGGCCAGCAGCAGAGCCAGGATGACTTTGCCCAGAAACCCGTTGGCGCCG
>JBBIMZ010000429.1:0-3842 GCA_037444135.1 Solibacteraceae bacterium | reverse complement strand
CCAGGGCGAGTCGGTCAGGATCCGGAGCACTTCCTCCTCGCTCCACTCGCCCGGCGGTTTCTGCTCCCAGGTAGCAGGGCGCGCGGCAGCCGCCGTGGCGGTGAGCGCCAGAAAGCTGCGCCGCGTCAGTCTGGTTCGCATCGACGTATTGGACGCACCGGGCGCCCGGACCGTTGCCGAGGTCCCGGATCAGCGCAGCGCTTGCACGCGCTGCACCAGGTAGTCATAGGCCTGCGCGGCGATCACATATGGGGTGCGCAGGGCTTGCGTCAGCCCTCGCGGCAACCACCGGAACAGCCGCTTGCTCCGGTTGGTGAACGGAAAAGGCGCGCTGGGAACCGGCTTGCCCAAGAACGGGCACAGCTTCTCCCAGCCATCGCCCCGCGTGATGTCCATGACGAGCAAATCGCCAGGCCGGCCGGCAAAGTAGTCCTTGACTCGCTGGTTGTGCCGCCGGTAGCCTTCACGCCAGCGCTCGCCGTCGAACTCTTCGGTCCCGTACACGGCGAGGCGCACACTCCGCGCTTCCCGCATCATCGGCCAGTTCCGGCCGATGCGCGTCTGCTGGTCGCGAAACTGCCGGTAGGACCGCAGCCAGTCCTCTTCGTCCCGCACCGTCAGGATGAACTTCGAACCCGGATAGGCCCGGTCGAGCTCCTCGAAGCGATACGCAACCGAGGCGTCCGTGGAGGCGTCGTGCCGCGCGATCTGCTCGTCGCTGGTCGGGAAATGCACGGTCCGATAGCCGAGCATGCGCAGCGCCTTGGTCAGGCTCGTGGTTCCCGTTCGCGAAAGTCCGACTCCGAAGACCTTCATCCCGCCAGACTCCCTTGCCGGGTGGAGGTCGCCCCCACGGTTTGCCCGTAGGCGGCGACGTGCTCGAAGTACCGGCTCGACGCCCGCAAAAATCCTTGTTCCACCAGTTCCATGGGTCCGTGGTAGCGGCGTGCAGTCGGCCCGCGCAAAACGAGTTCCGGCTCGTTCTCCATGGCTTTCAGGTACAGCTTGTAGGCCGCGGAATTGCCAAAAAAATTCCCCTCTTTCACCGCCGCCGCGCAACGCTCGCCAAAGCTCCGGTCGTACTTGTAGTGAAGCAGGACTCCGTTGACGTCGGCCACGTGCGCGCCGCGGCACAGATGAGCGCTTTCGAGCACGGGACCGGAATGGCCGGCACGGCAGAGCAACGAGAATTTTGTCAGCAAAGGATCGGCGCTGAAAGCCTGCGCCCGTACTCCGCCGGCGTAAAAGCACATCTGCGAGTCCGCGAACCGGTTCACACGCCGGGTGCGGCCCGGCGGCCGCGGCCTCACGGCGCTCACATCGTACCAGACCGAAGCTTCGATCAGGCGCCGGCCGCCCTCGGGCCAGCTCGCCGGAGGCCCGTCGGGGAACAGGTCGAGCATCTGCGCCATCACCGCCGTGAAACCCTGCGCGTTCAAGTAGTCGAGGAACCCGGCAAGGGGCAGGCGGTCCGAGGCGGGATATTCGAACCGCTCGTCGATGTCGGCGAGCAAGCACCAGCCGCCGGCGCCGAAGCGTTCGACCAAGTAACGCTTGTATGCGTAGGAGTGGGTCTTGTAAGGCAGCGAACAGGCGAGCACTGTGACACGGTTTATGGCCGCCGCCCGCTCGCGGGTCCGGTCGCGCGAGCCGTTGTCGAGCAGCACGATCCCCGCGGCCCCAAGGCGCAGATGGTGCTCAATGAACGTCTCTACGTGGTCTTCGGCGTCCCGGACGAGGCAGACCACGATCAGTCGCGAGGGATCAGGCGAAGGCAGGCCGGCGTCGCGCACCACTTCGAGGCGCTCTTCGATCTCGCGCTTCTGAGCAGGCCAGGCGCGAAGCCTCCGCAGCCGCAGCAGGTGCGCGCGCAGATGACTGCGCAGTGCGTGGATCCATCGAATCGCGGAGCCGGACCGCATGCAAGCGAGTAAGCCACCACGATTGTAGCAGATGCGCCCTGCGTCCATTTACAATGACAGGCATCATGCTACGCCGCGATTTTCTGGGATTGCTCGCCGGGACACTGGCCTCCGGCGCCGAGTGGAAAAACAAGCAGCCCGGCATGGCCTACCGCCGCCTGGGGCGAACCGGATTTATGGTTTCCGAGATCGTCATGGGTGGCAACCTGATCGCCCCGGATAACTACCAGCACGTCCTGGCCGCGCTCGACATGGGGCTGAATTATCTGGACACCGCCCCCGCCTACGGCGGCGGGCGCAGCGAACTGGGCTATGCCCGCGTCATCAAGAGCCGGGCCCGCGACAGCTTCTTTCTGACGACGAAGGTCAGCTTGTGGAGCGACAACCGCGCGCGGCTCTACCGCGAGATCTTCGACAGCCTGCCGGCGGCCGAGCAGCAGCGGCTCCGCCACCAGGTGGAAGAGGAACTGGCGCGCCGCAACGTGCTCGATCGCGACTACATCGGCATGTACAACGCGCCGCAGCCCGAACAGGTCCGCGCCGCCGCCCTCGCCGACCTGATGTCGCGCCGCTACGGGCGCAACATCGACCGCGACAAGAACTACCGGCAGCTCGTCATCGACTCGGCGGAGCAGAGCCTCCGGCGGCTCGGAACCGATTACGTGGATGTGATCACCTGCCCGCACGGCGCCAGCACGCCGTTCGAGGTGCTCGGCCATCCGGAGATTTTCGACGCCTTCGAGAAGCTGAAAAAGGACGGCAAGGTCCGCCACTTGAGCGTCTCGGCGCACAATGATCCGGCGGGCATTCTCGAAGCGGCGGTCGAAGCCAAAGTTTACTCGATGGCGATGGTCGCCTATAACATCGTCAACCACCGGTTCGTGGACCAGGCGCTCGCAAAGGCCCGGGCAAGCGACCTCGGCGTCATCGCCATGAAAGTCGCGCGTCCCGTTCACGACGGCCGGCCGGGTCGCACGGTCGACCCGGCGCGTGTGGCGCTCATCGAGCGCGCCGTCCCGGGTCCGCTCAAAGTGCCGCAGAAAGCCTATGTCTGGGCGCTCAAGAATCCGAATCTGGCGGCCGTGATTTCGGAAATGGGCACCCTCGAAGTGGTCAAGGACAACCTTCCGCTCGCCGGCAGACATTCCTGAGGAAGCAATGCTCTCCAGACGACACTTGCTGGCCGGTGCGGCGCTGCCGGCGCTCGCCGCGCCCCGAGTTCCGGGCCTCAAGCTCGGCGTTATGGACGGCGTCGTCAGGCTCGCCTCGCGGCCGGAGGCGGTCGCCAAGGCGCGGAGCTTCGGCTTCGAAGGCTTGCAGGTGACGCTCGGCCGCCCGGGTGACGGCGGCAAGCTCCCGCTCGAGGATCCGGCGCTCCAGGCGCGGTACGTCGAGGAGAGCCGCCGGCAGCAGCTTGCGCTCGACGCCACCTACCTTGACATCCTCCATGTCCACTGCCTCAAGAACGATCCGGCGGCCCGCGAATGGGTCGCGCGCGGCATCGCCGTCACGCGCAAACTCAACGCGGGCATCCTGATGACGGTCTTCTTCGGCAAATGCGCCCTCGAGAGCCGGCGCGAAGTCGAATTCGTCGCCGATGTATTTCGCGAGCTGGCGCAGGAAGCCGAGAAAGCAGGCGTGATCCTCGGCTTCGAGAACCTGCTCACGGCCGAGGAGAACGCCCGGGCGATGGACCGCGTCGCCTCGAGCGCCTTCAAGATTTACTACGACGTCGGCAATTCGGCCAACCGGGTCGGCGTCGACACGGCCAAAGAGATCCGCTTTTTGGGCAGCGAGCGCATCTGCCAGTTCCACTTCAAAGACCAGGGCTACCTCGGCCAGGGCAAGGTCGACTTCCCCGCCGTGCTGGACGCGATCGCCGCCATCGGCTTCGCCGGCTACGCGAACCTGGAAACGAAC
>JBBIMZ010000428.1:0-3844 GCA_037444135.1 Solibacteraceae bacterium | reverse complement strand
GACGTGGGTGTCCTCCGTGCGGAGGAGGACCGAGCTCTGCCCGCCGGCCGAGACGCGGTGAATCTCGCCGGGTTCTCCGGTGGCGACGAGCAGGTCGCCTTTGCCGGTGAAGGCGAGCGCCCAGATGTATTTCGTCCGGGGCTCATGGACCACCTCGGGTTTGCCGCCCGGAGGGATCCGGTAGACCTTACCGTCCGGCGACGTGGCGGCGTAGACGGCATCCCGGCGGTCGATGGCGAGAGCCTGGATTTCGAAGCCTTCGAGTTCGGCGTAGGTCTCCACGGCGCCCGCGGGCGTGATCCGGAACAGCTTCGCGGCGCCCGTTCCCGGCCCTCCGCCGCCCGCGTAGACGTTGCCCTTCGAGTCGACCGCCAGCGCCCACAGGTAGGCCGCCGAGGAATCGAGCAACTGCCGGGAAGCCGGGGCGAGAAACAACCGGCCGTCGCTGCGCAGCGAGAGACCTTCGAGCGCGCCTTTCTCGAAGTCCGCCGCAATCGAGTGCTCCCAGGTGCGGGTCTCGACGGCATAGACGGCCAAGGCCAGCGCCGCCGCGGCGGCGGTCTTCATCGTGATGTGCATGGAAAGGCGGGTTACCTCACTTTGATGGCGAGCGAGTAGCTGCCGGTGATCACCTGGTCGAAAGCGATCGATGCCTGTTCCCGGACGCTTTCTCCCCAGGCGACGAAGCGGCGGTTGCCGGAGCGGCCGGCCTGCATGACGTTGGCGACGGAGGCTGGCAGGCTCGGCAGAGACTTGTCCTCGTAGTACAGCGTCGGCCGCGCCTGGACCAGCGAGACATAGAGTTTGTTGTTGCTGCGCTCCTGGTTGAGCAAGGAAACCGTTTCCGGCAGGTCCATGAAGCGGCTGGCGGTGGCGGCGGCGCTCTGCATCCGGTTCAACGTCTCCGCGTCGCTGAGGAGGATCCGGTGAACGCCCTGGGAAAGGTCCGCCGGGATCTTGACGGTGAAGTCGCGCTCGATCCGCTCGCCGCGGTAGGGCTGGAGGAAGACTTTCACCGGGACTTCGGCGCCCGGCTCGACCTCGGTGACGCCGGCCCAGGCGGTTTCGATCGTGGCGACGCGCCGTTCGGGCAGCAGGTCGATGGTGGCGTTGACGCGCTTGAGCCGCGGCGTCTTGATGGCGTTCAGGAACAGCCGGTTGAACTTGTCGCCCCACCAGCCGGCCAGCAGCATCGGGGCGGGCACGGGCATCTCGCTGGCGGCCTGCATCGTGGAGAGCGAAAGACTGGGCTGGCCGTCGAGCTCGACCTCGCCGCTCAGCCGGTAGGTGACCTCGTCGGCGAACTCGTTGAGGCCCGAAATCGAGTTGAACAGCGTGATCATCATCAGGTAGGGCGTCCACTTCTGCTGCACGAAGACGTGGAAGCGGAAGTCCTTTTCGGTGCGGACGGCGCCCTGGCGGTCGAGCGAGCGGACCCTGACGTTGACCGGGATGGTGGGCGCCTTCTCGCCGAGCACGCCGAGGATGGCGCTGTGGCGGTCCTGCCGGAGCGCCCCGACGATCTCGGTGGCGTTGGCGAACTTGTTGGGCTGGAAGGCCGACGAGAGCACCATCAGCACCTCACCCTTACTCATGGGCATATCGACCGGGCCGAGGTTGAAAAACGGGTGGCCGAAGGCGAGAATCCGTTTGCCGTCGTTGTAGGTGATGGTGCCGAGGCCGGTGATGCTCATGTCGCCGCCGACCAGCACCCCGGCGACGGCCTCACCCGGCTGTAACGACTTCTCCCAGCCGGGCGCCGGCGTCGGATCGGCGAGCGCGCCGCTGGCGCCGCCCTGCACGGCGACCAGTCCGAGCTGTTCGAACAGCGGCCCGAACTCGCGCAACACCGAGGGATGGAAGCCGGAGAACGTCAGCGGCGTCTCGATCGGCACCATGACCGGGTTGCGCCGGGGCAGGTTCGGCGAGGCGCCGGCGGCGACGGCCTGGGCGAGCAGTTCGCCGGGAACCTCGAGCAGCGTGCGGGCCTGCGCCTTGTCGGGCGTGCGGGCGTCGTCCGGCACCGAGGCGTCCAGATCGTTGACCTCCAGCATCAGTTCGATGGGCGTGATGCCGCAAATGGCGTCCGGCGAGAACACGCTCATGCGGAGCGAAATGGCGCCGATGAGTTTGCCGTCGACGTAGACCGGGCTGCCGCTCATGCCTCCGGCGACGTTCGTGCGCTCGACCTTGCCGCCGAGCTTCGCCAGGATGACATCCTGACGCGGGCCCCAGGCGTTCTTCCACACGCCGAGGATCTCGACGGGGATCGGCTCGGGCCGCGTTCCCTGGAAGACGGTCCAGGCCGTGCCTTTCATGCCGGGCCGGAGCTCGGAGGATTTCAGGATTTCGACCGGTCCCGCCTTCGGAGGTTCCCACTCCGAGGCGGCGACCAGCGCGGATACCGCGAAGAACAGCAACGCGGCGAATCTGACGGTCATGCGACGCCCATCCTCGAGGACAAAGATGCAGCTTTCCTGCCGATTGGGAAAAAGCCTGCCCTTACATTATAGTGGAGGCGGCGACGGCGCACGGCCCCGGCGGGGCCCGATCCGGGCTGCGCGCCAGTTGCTTCGAAACGCGCCGGATCGATCCGGCCGCCGTCGCCTCACTCAGCCAGCAGTCCTTGGTAAACCGCCCGGGCCTCGGCCGCCAGGCGGAGCGCCTCCTGGCGGTGGGCCGGCGTGGGAAAGTGCGCCCGGGTGCGGGCCCACTCCTCGAAGTAGCCGAGTTGCTCGAGGAACAGTTTCGCCGAGGCAGCGGCGGGCGGGCGCCGCCCTGGCATGTCGAGGTAGAGCGGCGAGGTGTGGGCGAAGACGGGCTGCTGCCACCAGGTCTCCCCGTAGGGCAACATCTTCTTGCCGTGGGCGCGGGCGGCGAGCCAGCCGCCGCGGTCGACGTCGAGCTCGAACGCCAGCCTCGCTTCGAAGCGCTCGCCCGCCGGTTGCGCGGCGGCAGCGACCCGCCCGTTGTAAATCACCTCGAGCGCGTCGTAGGGCTCGAGCGAGACGGCGCGGGCGCGGATCGACAGCCGTGAGCCAGGCTCGACTCTCAACGTATCGCCGGGCTCCTTGCCGTTGACCGAAAACTCGAGCAGCGGATGGGTGGTGATGAACGTGCGCCCGCGGCGGATTCCCTCGACCCAAGAGTCGTACGTGAGCGGACCGTCCGTCTTGACATACGTACGCGCCGAGCCGAGCGGCGGGTTGAGGGCCATCTTGTCGGAGCCGGCGCTGGCGGCGAGACGGAAGCCGCAGTTCAGGTAATGGTAGTAAACCTCGATCGGCGGCAGCGAGTACACCTTGGGTCCATGCATCTTATAGATGTCCACCAGGATCGGGTGGTGCTCAAATGGGCTGCCGGTCGTCAGCAGATCGAGCGAATCGATGCGGCCGAGCGCGATGTCGACCGGCGCTTCGAGCGACGGATACGGCCAGTGGGCCCAACTGACCAGGGCGCCCTGGCTGCGCGCATCGTCGCAGGCGTGCAGCATCAAGGGCCAGTCGAAGCCGCCGGCGCCGGATTCGCGCAGCCCGCCGGTCGAGACCGGCCAGACGATCGAGCTGAGATTCTGAAAGATCAGGTGAGCGAGCAACCCGTGGCGGAACTCCTCGCCGACTTTGAGGAAGTAGCGGCTGTCGGAGAGGGGCGAAAGCCGGCCGGTAAAGTGCTCGGCGTTCCAGAAATGGCCGTCGCCCGGGCGCCCGTTCCGGTAGCCGCTCTTGAGCAACAGCAGGCTGCACACGCGCAGTCCCTCGCACTCCATCTCGTAGCGGACTCCGGCGGGATCCGGAAAATGCAAGTGCGTATCGCCGGGGAACCAACCTTTGGCTTCAAGATTTTC
>JBBIMZ010000427.1:0-3845 GCA_037444135.1 Solibacteraceae bacterium | reverse complement strand
AACGGCGTGGCGCTCAGCCCGAACCAGCTCGTCCTGTATGTCGCCGACAGCGCCGCCGGCAAGATCCTGGCCAATGACATCGCCGGCGACGGCTCGCTTTCCGGCGGCCGCGTCGTCGCCGAGTGCCAGGGCCCGGACGGACTGAAAACCGACGAAGCGGGGAACATCTACGTCGCCGCCGCGGACGGAATCGCCGTCTTCTCGGCCGCCGGCAAGCTTCTGGAGACGATCGCCTTGCCCGAGCGGCCGAGCAATCTGAACTGGGGCGCCGGCTTCCGCGGCCTGTACATCACGGCCCGCACCTCTGTCTATCACCTTCCCGGCCGCGGACCCGGAACGCGGACCTACTGAGCGTTCCCTAACTTGCGGATCGCGGGCACGTCCAGCAGCCGGACGCCGCGGACCGGATTCTCCACCGCCCAGACAAGCGCGCCGATCATATCCTCGCGCCACAACAAGCCCAGCCGTTGCGCGCCGCCGCGCGTGGCCTCCAACTGCTCGGCCATCCAATAGAGCGGCAGCAGGGCCAGCGGCCACAGGCGGCCCGGACCGAGCACGTACCAGGGGCGCAGAACCGTCGCGTTCAGTCCCGGGCTGGAAATGTACTGTTCGCATTCGGCGCGAACGCGGAGGTAGGCCTTCATGACCGGGGCCGGCTGAGCGACGCTGACATAGACGAAATGCCCGACGCCGGCGTTGCGGGCTGCCGCAACCGCGGCCTGAGCGGAGACCAGATCCACGGAGCGAAACTCCCGTTCTTTCCACGGCGCCGGGTGTGCTGTCCCGACCAGATGGACGAAGGTGTCGGCGGGCGGCACACGATCGGCGAAGCTGGCGGCGTCGAGCGCGTCGCCGAGCACCGGCCTACACACCGCCGGCAGTCTGGCTTCCGAGCCCGCGCGCACCAGTCCGCGAACCTGGTGGCCGCGTTCAATCAGTCGCAGAACCAGCCCGCGGCCTATAAAGCCGGTGGGACCGCTGACAAAAACGAAGTGCGAAGGCATCCTCCCCCTCCTGCGCCCAGCATGGCATAATCGCCTGCATACAGGAGAGACGCAACCATGAACAACGAACCCAACCGCCCCACCAGCCGGCGCCGTTTCCTGGGCGTCGCTGCCGGCGCCGCCGCGGCGGTTCCGGCGCAGCCGGCGCCGAAGCGGCCCCTGGAGCCTCTCACGCCGGGCATCAAAATCACCCTGCAAATCCCGGCTGATTTTACCGACGAGGACCTCACCTTCGCCCGGCAGTTGGGCGTCGGCTATGTCGCCGTCCCCGGCCGCAGCGGGACTTACGAAACCTATGCCGCCATCAAGCGGCGCGTCGAAGCCGCCGGCTTGAAGGTCTCCAACATCGGCAACTCGAGCGTGCACAATATGCCGGAAGTCACGCTGAATCTGCCCAGCCGCGACGCCAAGATCGAGGAGTACCAGCAGTATCTGCGCAATCTCGCCCGGGCGGGCATCTACTACACCACTTACGCCCACATGGGCAACGGCATCTGGAGTTCGGAGCGCGAGACCACCCGCGGCGGAGCGCCCGCGCGGGCCTTCCGCTTGGAGACCGCCAAAGGCTACTGGGCCGGGCAGGTCTTCGAGCCGCCGCTCACTCACGGCCGCAAGTACACGCCGGAGGAGCTGTGGGAGAATTACACCTACTTCATCAAGCAGGTGGTTCCGGTGGCCGAAGAAGTCGGCGTGCGCATCGGCATTCACCCGGACGATCCGCCGGTGCCGGAACTGGGCGGCGTGCCCCGCTGCATCTTCGGCAACTTCGCCGGCTACGTCAAGGCGCTCGAGATCGCCAACAGCCCCAACGTCGGCGTCTGCCTCTGCTGCGGCACCTGGATGGAAGGCGGCCGGCACATGGGCAAGGACGTCTTCGAAGCGATCCGCGAATTCGCGCGCATGGGCAAGCTGTGGAAGATCCACTTCCGCAACGTCAGCGCTCCCATTCCGTACTTCGTCGAGACCTTCGTCGATGACGGCTACACCGACATGAAGAAGGTGATGCGGACGCTGGTCGAGGTCGATTTCCGCGGCATCCTCATCGCCGATCACGTGCCGCAGATGGTGGGCGACCGGCGCACCGGTTGGGCCTACAGCATCGGCTACATCAAGGCGCTCTACGAGATGGCGCGAGCCAGTTGACTCGCCGCCGCGGGCGCGCGAAGATAAAGCCGAGTGGCCGGGTGCGGGTTCCCCCAACCCCGGCCAGGAGATTCAGCCCGGGAGTTTCTCCGTGTGCGCCTTCTGCTGGAAAGAGAGCTCCAGGGAGGGAGGCCAGCATGAAGAAACTCTACGTGGGCAACCTGCCGTACCAGGCCAGCGAGTCGCAGCTCGAGACCTGGTTCATCCAGGCCGGTTTCACTCCGGACGCGGTCACGATCATCCGCGACCGTTTTTCCGGCGAATCCAGGGGATTCGGCTTCGTCGACATCGTCAACGATGACGACGCCAACCGCGCCATTCAAGCTTGCAATGGACAGGACTTTCTGGGGCGCAGCCTCATCGTGAACGAAGCGCGGCCATTGCGCGACCGGGGTCCCTCGGAAGGCCGCCGCGGCGGCGCCGGTGGCGACCGCAAGCGCGCCGGCGGGCGTCCCCGCTATTGAATCAGCGCGCCTCAGTCAACGGCTGGATCTCGATCCGCCAGGTCCACAGCCCGCCAGGCGGAAGCCGCACGAGGCCCTTCTGAAGCTCGAACGAGTTCTGCAAGCCCACCCACGGCTCGGGACTGAAGAAGCCCTGCGCCGGGTCACCCCAGAGGTTGAACAACACCACCGGGGGATCCGGGATCGTCGATGCGGAGTGGCTGATGCGGATCGCCAAGCCTTGCGGGTCGCGCAGGATCAACTGCGGCTCGCCCGCGTAGCCGCCGAGCGAAACCGCCGCGAGTGGCGCAATCTCGGCAAGCGGCGCCGGCGCCGCATACGACAGGGGACGCGTCCGGCCGTTGGGCACTCCCGCGGCATCCTTGAGGTATTCGACCGTCGACGGCGTCTCGATCAGCATCCGGCGCGGATCGGTGCCTTCAAGAAACGGCACGCGAAAGGTGATGTGATTGCCGGCGGAGAAAAACATGCTTCCGCGGTTCCTGGGCGAGGCGGCCACCGTGAGCGTGATGCGAAGGCGCCCGCCCGCGAGCCGGTAGGCGGCGGTCAGGCGAAACAGGAACGGATACATGCGGAGGGTGTCCTCGGATTCGGACACGAACGTGGTTACCCAGGCCGAGTCCTCGTCGGCGCCGGCCTCCGCGTGCCCCCAGGCCATTTCTTTGACGAACCCGTGCATGGGCATCGGGTAGTGGCGCCCGCGCCAGCGAAAGCCCAGTCCGCCGGGAACCTCGGGGTCGACGTTCCGCCCGGTGGCGGGCCACAGCCACGGGGCTTTGCCGCGCCAGCCTTCCCGGGAATCGTAGTCGCGCGCCTTGTAGAGCACCTCGATCCAGCAGCTGCCGAAGCGGACCCGGAAACTCGCCAGTTCCCCGCCCTGGCTTTCGGCGGCAGCGGCTTCGACGCCCGCCACTTCGTCACGCAGCACCCACAGCAACGGAGAACCGGGCCCGGCGGCGCGTTCCTGCACGCAGGCGTAGCGCGCCAGCGCGAGCGCGAGGAGCATGGCGGCAGGCACGGCGACTTATTGTAGCGCCGAAGCTCTCATCCGGCGGGGAGTCTTGGCAAGCGGCGCGGGTGCTGCTTGCGCCGCTGATAGGCCCGCACGAGCTCCAGATAGACTCCCAAGTCGCGGTCCAGGTCCGACTGCGTGCCGTCGAAGTAAAACGTGCGGATCGGTAACCCGCCGAGATCACGGCTCAGGCGGGGGTAGATCGCCTCGCTGACGATGCCG
>JBBIMZ010000426.1:0-3850 GCA_037444135.1 Solibacteraceae bacterium | reverse complement strand
TGCGCGCGATGTTCTGCTCCTGCAAGGTCCCGCGGAACGCCGGCAGACGCATCAGCGCCATGGCAATCACCGCCGCCGGGATGGTGGCGGCCACGGTCTGTCCGGCTTTCATTCCCAGGTAGGCGTTTGCGGCGCCGAAGACAAGCGAGAGCAGCAAACCCAGCGCTAGCGCCTTGGCCGTCATCTCGGCCGGGCCGCGCTGCTCCGCAGATGGCATAAAGTGCCGATCCTAGCAGAACTCGGCGCGCTCGGAAAAGGCTCAGAAAATGATCTTCAGCGCGAACTCCATCTGGCGGCTCAGGTTCGCCTGGTTGAAAATGCGCCCGAAGCTGGCGTCGCCGAAGGTCGTGTTCGGGGCGGAGAAGACCGGGTGGTTGAGCAGGTTGAACGACGAGGCCCGGAAATCGACTTTCAGTTGCTCGGTTACGGCGAAGACCTTCGACAGCGTCAGGTTCAGGTTGTTCATGCCCGGCGAGCGCACCGTTCCGATGCGGGGACTGAGGTTGCCCCAAGTGAAGTCCGGCGGCTGCGAGAAGGCGGCGGTGTTGAAATAGCGGTTTAGGCGTTTGACGATCGGGCCGCTGATGCCCTCGGTGGGGTCGCCGGCGGCGTTCGGGCGGTTGGCGCCGGAACCGGCGGCGGCCCGCGCCAGCCCGAAGCTGAGCGGAAAGCCTTTCTGGAACGTGTTGAACGTCGAGATCACCCAGCCGCCGACGATGAGGTCCGCAGTGCGCGAAATGCCGGATAGGTAGCGGCGGTTCCGGCCGACGGGCACCTCCCAGGCGGCCGTGATCGTCAGCCGCTGGGGCACGTCGAGGTCGGTGAGAGCGCGCTCGGCGCGGCGGTTATAGGCGTTCTGCGCGTTGCTCATATCCCCGATGTTCTTGGCGATCGTGTAGGAGACAAGCGCCGTCACGCCGTGCGAGAGGCGCTTCTCGAGCCGCATCTGCGCCGAGTGGTAGACGGTATTGAGGAAAGCCGGGCCGAGGCGCGTGACGCCGGTGAACTGCGGGTAGGGGCGCAGCAGTTGCGCCTGTTGCACGGTGCGCCCGCCGAGAGCGCCGCTCAAGATACCGAAAAAGGGATTCGGCACGGCGCGCAGAAGCTCGGTGCCCATCGCCAGATACTGCGGGTGGAACTGGTTGACGTTCTCGTTGATGGCGCCGGTAAAGTCGCTGCCAAGGGCGGAGATCTTGAAGCCCCGGCTGCCGACGTAGGCGGCCTCGAACAGCGTCATCGGAGCGATCTCGCGCTGGATGTTGAACTGCCAGTTGTGGAACATCGAGGTGCGATCGGCCGGCTCGACGAACGAGATCGACTGGCCCACCAGCGTGCTCAGCCGCGCCGAATTGCCCGAGATCGGCAGGTGGCCTTCCGGGAACGGGTCGCGCAGCAGGCGGTAGGGAGTGATGCCGTCCTGCGTGCTCACCAGCGGCGTGGTCACGCTATAGCCGACCGGATAGACGCGGCCGACCGGAAAGATGTAGAAAAGCGCGTAGCCGCCGCGCAGCACGGTCTTATTGTTTACCGAATACGCGAAGCCGAACCGGGGCGCGAAATTGTTGCGGTCCGGGTTGTAGATCCCTCGTGGGTTGCTGTCGACGCCGGCATAGAGCAGGCCGCCGCGGAGCTGGAGTCCGGGAACTTGCAGGGGGCTGGCCGTGGTGTAGGCGAAGCCGCGAGTGGTGCGGTCGTAGCGCTCCGTCGCCGGCGACTCGTACTCGTAGCGGAGCCCCATGTTCAGCGTGAGCTTGCGCGTGACGCGGAAGTCGTCCTGCGTGTACAGGGCGTAGTAGACGTTCTGGATCGACACGCCGTTGGCGAAATCGATCGAGCCGGAGCCGTAGCCGGTCATGAAGGAGGCCAAGGCGAAACCGGTGCCGGAGGAAGGCGTGTCGGCGCGCGGCCCGCCGGTCTGGGCGACGCCGAAGGAGAAGTTCCCCGAGGGGTTCGAATTGTTGAAGAAGTTGCCCCGGACCAGGCGGATCTCGCCGCCCGTCTTCCAAAGATGGCGATCCCGCTGCGTCGACACGCTCGACTGGAGTGAGTAGGTGTAGCCGGGCTGCTCCCGGTAACCGCTGCCGGCCAGACCTTGCATGCCGGTGATGCGAATGGGCGGGAAGGCGGCCGCCTGGACCATGCGGACGAACGAAGCGGGCAGGCCGAGCGAGGCCAGATCGAAGCCGAAAGAGTAGGGCCGCTGCTGTTCTTTGCCGAAGGTGTAGGCGACGCGCGTGTCCAGCACCGTGCGCGGGCTCACCAGGTAGGTGTCGGAGATCGTCAGGCCGCTGTTCGGGCGGTTGACCACGTTGCGCCCGGGCGTGGCGATGCCGTCGAAATCGTAGTTGAAGTTGAAGAAGGCGTCGCCTTTGTTGAACCGGACGTAAGTCTGGTGTTTGGCCGTGAGCTGGTGGTCGATTTTGAGCACCCCGCCGTCGCGCGTGTGCGGCCACTTGCTGCCCTGCACGAAGTTCTGCACCCAGGGCGTGGCCGGGTTCACGTTGGGATTGTTCGGCTCGGGCCAGTATTTGGTCATGGCGCGGGCGACGGGATCCTGGACGGCTTCGGGGATGACATTGCCCGGAAACGGCTGGCGGACGGGAGCGCCGCCGACCATGCGCACCGAGAAGGGGTCGTAGATGGGCGCGCTGACTTCCGAAAAATCGCCGCGCCGCATCTTCGCCGTCGGCACGTTGGTGGTCGTGCTCTGACCGTTGCCTTCCCGCGCGCCTTCGTAGTTCATGAAAAAGAAGGTGCGGTTACGCCCGTCGTATAGTTTCGGCAGATAAATCGGGCCGCCCAGGCTGGCGCCGAAGACGTTGATGCCGTACGGGGTGAGCTTCTGGCCGCGCCCGCGCGGAAAGAACTGGTTGGCATCCAGCGCCGAGTTGCGGAAGTACTCGTAGGCCGACCCATGCACCTCGTTGGTGCCGCTCTTGATCACGATGTTGGTGAAGGCGCCGCCCGAACGGCCGTATTCGGCCGGCAGCGTCCCCATCTGGAGCTTGAACTCCGCCACGGACTCCGTACTGGGCACCCACGCCGACAGGTTCAGGCCGCGGCCGACGTTGACCATGTTGGCGGCGCCGTCGACGGCCACGTCGCCCGTGGCGACGGGCGATCCGTTGGCGGTAAACAGTACGTTTGTGCCGGTGTCGCTCGGCCGGGCGTCTTCCCAGTAGCGGTTGTTGACCACGCCGGTCACGAGGTTGAACATGAACAGGCTGCTGTGGCCTTTGAGCGGCAGCGTTTCGATAATCTGCCGGTTGACCACCGAGCCAAGCGAGGACGTCTGCGGCTGCACTACTGCCACCTCGGCCACTACCTGCACGGTTTCGGTGGTCTCGCCGAGCGGCAGCTCCACATCGAGCCGGATGTTGTCGTTAAGGCTGAGCGCGATGCCGCTGCGCACCGTCGTCTTGAAGCCCGGCGCCTGCACGGTGAGCGTATAGCGGCCCGGCACCACGTACTGAAAGACGTAGTGGCCGGTCTCGTCGGTGGGCGCCGTGCGCTCGATGCCCGTCTCGACGTTGCGCAGCGTGACGGTGGCGCCGGGGATCGCCGCCTGGGAGGGATCGGTGATGTTGCCCTGCAAGGTGGCCCGGAACTCCTGTCCCCGGACGGAGGCCGCCAGCAGAACTGACAAAGCGACAAATCGCCAGCGAGACATAGGATACTCCTTGATCCGTTCACAGCGAGGAAAATTCGTTCGTCACGGCAAGTACTATACACCCAGCCGCGGCGGGACGACAAGGGATTCCGACGCCGCCGGCCTCAGGGATTTTTCGGTGGCCGGCCCGGCGGATGGCCCGATTCCCACATGTGGCGCGGCGGTTTACGATAAAGGTGC
>JBBIMZ010000425.1:0-3853 GCA_037444135.1 Solibacteraceae bacterium | reverse complement strand
GGTGGTACGCCCGGCTGGATTCGAACCAGCGGCCTCTTGCTCCGGAGGCAAGCGCTCTATCCGGGCTGAGCTACGGGCGCCCCTGTAGTTATTTTACGCTTTCTCGCGCCGCTTCGGGGGCCGCCCGCTCCAGGGGTTCGGCGGCGCTCAAAGCGAGCGCGTCGGGCGCCACGCCTGCGGCCCGCCGCCAGTAGTCCTCGAAGAGCGCTTTGAAAGCCGAGCCCAGGCGCGGGTGCTCGAACCACAGCGCGCCGTCCTCGAAGCCAACCAGACCCGTACGCCCGTCGGATAGCGCAAAATGCATCGGAAGGCGCCGGGTCGAGCGGACCTCGATGCGCGCCTCGTCCGAGACGAGCGCCGCCAGCTCCCGCCTGTGGAACTCCCAGCCGGGTTCCACCAGCAAGCGGCAGTCAGCGCCGCGCCGAGCCGCGGCCAGCACAGCTCCGACATGCTCGCTGGCGCTCCGCCCAGGCTCCGCCAAGCAATCGAGCCACTCGATCCGCACTTCCTCGAGCAACTGCCGGAGCCGCGCAGCGGCCTCCTCGGGGTCGCCGAGCACACGGACTCTCGGCAGCGCTTCCGGCGCATGGTGCGCTCCGGGCGGCAGTCGCTCCATCTCCGCACGCAATTCTTCGATCAAGCGGCGCTGGTCGGCCAGCCAGGCGTCCCTTTCCTGGCGCTTGCGAACCAGGTAGCTCGCCAAGGCTCCGCCAGGTTCGACGGCGGTGTACACCCGGGGCTTGTCCGAGATGATCTCCGCAAAACCTTTCGCGGCAAGCGAGTCGAGCACGTCGTAGATCTTCTGGCGCGGCACGCCGGCCTGCAAAGCCAGATCCGGGCCCCGGCTTGGCCCGCGCCGGATCAGCGTCAGGTACGACCGGGCCTCGTAGCCGCTTAGATTCAGGCCCTGAAGCTTTCGTGTCAACCGCAACAGATCGGAATGCGTAAGTTCGCTCATCAGAAACCCCCTCTTGTTCCCTTAGAACCACGGCCCGGTGGTGAATGCAAGCTCCCGGACCACGAAATAAAGCGACACGGCACGACAAGAGACGACACTCCGGCGCTCTTGCCCCGCTCGACCCCCGGCGACGACCGCCCCGGAGTATATTGGCCATGATCATGCCAACCCGGAGAGCTTTCCTCGGCGCTTCGACGGCCTTGACGGCCTCGTCCTGGAACCTCAATCCAAAGGCGCTGGGCGCCAACGAGCGCGTCACGCTCGCCCTCATCGGCGGCCGAAACCAGGGCCGGGGCGTGGCCCGGCGCGCCATCGCCCACGGCGCCCAGGTGAAGACCTATTGCGACATCGACGACAACATCACGGCCAAGATCGTTCCCGAGCTGGAGAAGGCGCAGGGACGGCCGCCCGCCGCCGAGCGGGATTACCGGCGCGTGCTCGACGACAAAGAGATCGACGCCGTCATCATCGCCACACCCGACCACTGGCACACGCATATGGCGCTGGCGGCCTGTCAGGCAGGCAAAGATCTGTACGTGGAAAAGCCGCTTTCGCAGACGATCCGGGAGGGGCAACTGATTCGGCAGGCGGTGGAAAAGTACCGCCGCGTGGCCCAGGTCGGCACGCAGCGGCGCAGCGGAGAACATTTCCGCGCCGCGGCCGAACACGCCGCCTTCGGAAAGCTCGGCAAGATCTGCCTGGTGAAGGCCTGGATGTGCCAGGTGCGCGAATCAATCGGCAATCCGCCCGATGGCGACCCGCCGGCCGGGGTGGACTACGACGCCTGGCTCGGTCCGGCCCCGCTGCGACGCTTCAACCCGAACCGCTTTCATTACAACTGGCGGTTTTTCTGGGATTACGGCAACAGCGAGCTGGGCAACCAGGGCGTACACATGCTGGATGTGGCAATCTGGGCCATCCAGTTGATGCGCGGTCTGAAGAACTGTCTGCCGCACCGGATCTCGTCTAGCGGCGGCATCTACTGGCTGGACGACGCCAAGGAGGTGCCGGACACGCAGGTAACCACCTATGACTACGGAGATCTGCTGCTCGTCTGGGAGTTGCGCAGCTTCGCTTCGCACCACGCGATTGAAGGTACGGCCGCGGGAACTTCCTTTCATGGCACGGAAGCGACGCTGGTCGTGGACGGCCGCGGCTGGAAAGTTTATGCCAAAGACGGCGCCGTCGCCGCCTCGATGGACGCGGCGCCGCTGCGCCACGAGCAGAACTTTCTCGAGTGCGTCAAGAGCCGCAGGCAGCCGAACGCCGCCATCGAGATCGGCCGGCTCAGCACCACGCTGTGCCACCTGGGGAACATCTCGCACCACTTGCGCCGCCAGGTGGTCTTCGATCCCGAGACCGAGACGTTTCCCGGCGACGAGGCCGCCAATGCGCTGCTCGAAAAGCGCTACCGCGACGCCTATCCGTTGCCTTCCGTGTGAGGGCCGAACGCGCCGCAGCGTACAATGAAGCTTTTGGAGAAAACCGCGATGACCGACAAGCTCGCATTGAACACCGCGCTGCCGACGCGGCGCTCGTTGATCAGGACCGGCGGAGCGGCCGTCGGGCTGGCCGCTGCCGGCGCCTCGGCCGCCCGCGAAACGCTCGCCCTGGACGGCGGGCCGAAAGCCGTGACGGTTCCCGAGGCCGAACAGCGCGCCATCTCGCGCTGGCCTCGCTACGGCAAGGCGGAGCTCGAGGCGATCCAGGCGCTCATGGATTCCAACCGCTACTACGAGGAGAACGCCCGCTTCGAGCAGGCCTGGAAGAAGTACCTCGGCGCCGCCTATGTCAAGTCGCACATGAACTGCACGAGCGCCCTGACGTCGATGTTCTTCGCGCTCGACCTGCCGCCGGTCAGCGAGATCCTGGTCCCGTCCTACACCTTCTTTGCGACTGTGCTGCCGATGCGCTTTTTCGGCTACGTGCCGATTTTCGTCGACAGCGATCCCCGCACCTGCTGCTTCGACCTGGAGGACGCCAAGAAGAAACTGACGCCGCGCACCAAGGCGATGGTCCCGATGCACGCCTGGGGCATGCCGTGCGAGATGGACCACATCATGGAATTCGCCCGGCAGCACGGCCTGACGGTGATCGAGGACGCGGCGCAGGCCCACGGCGCTTCGATGCAGGCCCGGAAAGTGGGCACCTGGGGCGCCGTAGGCTGCTTCAGCTTTCAGACCAGCAAAGTGCTGCCGTCCGTCGAAGGCGGCATCGGCGTCTACCAGACGCGCGAGCTGTTCGAGCGCGCCACCGCTTTCGGCCACTACGAAGCCCCGCCCACCTACCCGCAGGAGAGCGCCTACCGCAGATACGAGGGCACCGGTTTCGGACAGAAGTACCGGATGCATCCGTTCGCCGCCGCCGTGGCGCTCAAGCAATTGGAGAGCCTCGATGAGCGCAACGCCCTGGTCGAATCCCAGGTGCGCCGCCTCAACGACCGCCTCCTTCAGCTCCCCGGCCTCTCCGAGCCGCGCCGCCGGCCCGATCAAGTGCGCGTCTACTATTACGCCAACATGCTCTTCCTGGACGAGAAGAAGGCCGGTTTCTCACGCGAAACGCTCGTCAAGGCCCTCAAGGCCGAGGGCGTGCCGGCTTCGGTCTGGATCTACCCGGAGCAGCACAAGTTCGCCATCTACTCGGAGGAGAAGTGGTGGCATCACAAACCCAACGTGCCGCGCGTGCTGCCCGGCTGCGAGCAGATCAACCGCACGCACCTGTTCGTCCCGCTGATGTACCAGGAAGCGCCCGAGCTGATCGAGCAATACGCCCGCGCGTTCGAAAAGATCTGGGCCAACCGCGATAAGCTCGCCAGGCTGTAACGCGGCGGTCGTCTCCGGGGTCAGCCTTGCTCGACCGGTCCGGCCGCGCCGCCCCGCACGAGCCGCTCGACCT
>JBBIMZ010000424.1:0-3857 GCA_037444135.1 Solibacteraceae bacterium | reverse complement strand
CCGCGGCGGATGATTCGCGTCGGGAAAAACGTGCCCCTGGCGCCCGAGCAGACTTACTGGTACCGGCTCCATTGCGGCGGAGACGCCGCCACCGGTTCCTTCACCACCCGGTCGGCTCAGACCGCGCCGCGAAGCCTTACCCTCACGCATACCCCGGCCGCCGCCGGCGTCGCTACTTCGGTGATCGAATTCGGCTTCGCCTACGACGCCTCCTCGGACGCGATCCTCAACTGGAGGGCGACGCAGCCCGTCCGTTGCCTCAAAGATACGCCTTGCCAGATCGCCGTCACGGTCGATCCGGGCGAGATTCTGTATTACCGAGTCATCGACCGGGATCAGAACGGGGCGGAAATTGCCCGGACTTCGGTAACGGCGTTGGTCGATCCCGCCACGGCCGGGCTGCCGCAACCGAAGTTCACTCTGGATTCGTTCGTCAACAGCGCCGGTTACCGCGGCGGCGGCGTTGCGCCCTGCGAAATCGTCGCCATTCTCGGCACCGGCTTGGGTCCGGAGACCTTGACGTTTCCCGACGCCGGCCCGGTCAGCGATTCGATCGCGGGGGTGCGCGTGCTTTTTGACCGCCAGCCGGCGCCTTTGCTCTACGCTTGGAATCAGCAGTTGAGCGCGATTGCGCCCGCCAGGATCGCCTCGCAGACGCTCACCGAAGTCCAGGTCGAATACGCCAACCGGCGGTCGGATCCGGTGATGGTCCCCGTGTTTGTCGCGCAGCCGGGCATCTACACAGCAGACAGCTCGGGCCGCGGGCAAGGAGCGATCCTCAATGAGGATGGGAGCCGGAACGGACCCGACAACCCCGCGCCCCGCGGCTCCGTCGTCCAGATCTTTGCCACCTCCGGAGGGCCGATGTCGCCCGCCTGCGAGGAAGGAAAGATCGCCGCAGACCGGCAGGACCTCCAGCTGCCGGTCACAGCCGCCGTCGGCGGCGTGCCCGCCCAGGTCGAATACGCAGGGTCATCGCCGCAGTCGATCATGGGCCTGCTTCAGATTAACGTCAGGATTCCCGAGGCGGCGCCGGCCGGCGCCGCCGTGCCCCTTGCCATCACGATCGCGGGCGTGCCCGCCCAGGACGGAGTGACGCTCGCCGTGCGCTGAAGGCGGCCGCCCGCGGCAAGGACCGGATGCCGGCTATGGTGCGCGACACCGTCAAGTACGGCCTCCTCACGTGGGGCGCTTACGCGGCCGCCGAAGCCGGCCTACTTGTCCTGAGGCCCTTGGTGGCCGGACACGAGCAGATGGTCTTGAGGACGCACTGGGAATTTCTGGCCCTCTCCACCGGGGCGTACCTGGCGGCCGGCATCCTCCTGGGGGCTCTTGCGGGTTGGATCGGGGAAAGGCTGCGGCTGAACCGGAAGCGTGCGCCGGCGCGTTTGGCGGCGCTGACCCTCCTGCTAGCCTATGTGGCGAATCTCGCCTCAGGAGCGGATTCCTGGAATGAAAGCAGCACCGTCGCGGCAGGGCTGGGGATATTCTTGCTCGCCGCGGTCACGGCGGGGCTGGTGCGCCCCGCCTGGACACACCTGACGCACCCGCTGGCCGACCCGTGGACCGCCGCGCTGTTGTTGGTGGGCGCGCCCCTGCTGGCGCCTATCTTCAATCCGGTGAAGATGCTCGCGCTGTTGGTCGCGGCGGCGGCCGCGTTTCTCGTCAGCGCCGCCGTGCTCGACCGGGGCGCCGGCGGCGGCTTCCCACGCCGACAGGGTTTGGCGACCGTTGCGGCTCTCGGAGGAGTTTTCCTGGCGATTCCCACCTTCGTCCAGCGCCTCGCCGTTCCGCCGCTTCCGACGCCAGACGGGGCCCCGGCCGCCCGGCCGAATGTGGTGCTGCTCGTGATGGACACCGTGCGAGCCGACCATTTGTCCGTCTACGGCTATCATCGAGAGACGACGCCGGGGCTCCGGCGCTTGGCTGCCAAAGCCACGCTCTACCGCCACGTGCTGGCTTCCTCCAACTACACCCTCACGTCGCACGCTTCGATGTTCACGGCTCTCTATCCGCGCGGCCACGGCGCCATCAATTGGCCCTTCGGAGCCTCCTTGGGCGAGCCGTTGGACGCAAAGCTGGAGACCCTGGCCGAGCGGCTCGCAGCCGAAGGCTACTGGAATTTCGCCGTCGTCGCCAACTTTGGTTACTTGCGCCCGGAATTCGGACTCGACCAGGGATTTCATCTTTACGATGCGCGGCAACCTGTGCCCTGCCTCCCCCACGGCAAGCGCCATTCGCTCCGCTACGGCTTGCGGGCCCTCCTGCGGCTGGTGACCCGGGCCGAAAGGCTCGATCAGAAATATAGAAACGCCGCTGAAATCAACGACACTGTGTTCGAATTACTCGACCTGGCGGTGGCCCGGAATTCGCCGTTCTTTCTGTTCGTCAACTACATGGACGCTCATCATCCTTACATTCCGCCGCTCGCCCTATGACCGCTTATTCGAAGGCAGAGACGACCGTCTGGCGCCCGAGGATTTCGCCCGACTGCACGATGCCGTGGCGGGCGGGGCGCGGCGGATCAACGAGGTGGAGCGGCGCCACTACATCTCCCAATACGACGGCGCCATCGCCTATCTGGACGCGCAGATCGAAAGGCTCCTGGAGCGGCTGAAGCACCTCGATGCCCTCGAAAACACGATCTTGATCGTGACCTCGGACCACGGCGAGGCGTTCGGAGAACATGGGCACGTCGCTCACGGCTGGTCCGCGTATCAGGAGGAGACTCGCGTGCCCTTGGTCATCAAGTACCCGGGCCAGCAAACCGGCTCGGTCTCGGACGCCAATGCGGGATTGGTCGACCTCGCACCCAAAGTGCTGGCGGCAGCCGGCCTCCCGATGTCGGCGGAGTCGCACGGAGTGAGCCTCTTGGCCGCAAAAGCCGCCGCATCTTTGCGATCAATGTTCACTGAGGCGTACCTGTCCGCTGGCCGAATCCTCAACGATCGTGCGAAGTATCCTTTGATGACCTGGGCCGTGATCTCGCCTGAGCGCCTGAAGCTGATCTCAACTTCCGACGGCGGCCAGCAGCTCTACGACCTGAAAGTCGATCCTGCCGAGGCGAGCGATTTGCACCACCGCCGACGTCTGGACTCGGACCGGCTGCTCGCCGAGTTGGAAACCTGGAAACAACGGCACCCCCTGCGCACTCCGCCGCGGCGTTCCCTCGGCCAGTCGACCCTGGAGCGCTTGCGCGCCCTTGGCTATCTGCGCTAGTGTCCTGTAACTAACGCGCTTGGCGATTATGGGCCCGCACGTAATCTTTTATGGCCTTCTCCAGTTCGCGCGCACTCCGGAAGGTCCTCCGCCGGATCCGCCGCCGCGTCAGTTCGGCAAAGAATTGCTCCACCTGGTTGAGCCAAGAGGCCCCCTTGGGCGTGAAGTGAAACCGATACGGCGGATGGGCCTCTAAACTAGCGACTCTTCGACCTGGCGGCGCCTGTCCTCTGCCGGGCTGAGCATTTCGAAGTCGGCCCGCGTCTCGATACCTTCAGCTTTGAGACCCGCGGCGAGCTTTTCGGCCCATTTCCTGGCGTCGGTCGAATATGTAATGAATACAGCCGCCATGCGCTTCCCGCCTCCGATCATAGCCCATTTCGCCACCCTCGCCGTTCGGCGGCCAGCACGCCGGCGAGCGCAAAGAAGTAGTAACCGAAGGCGGGCCGCTGCTGAAAGTGGTAATCCACCAGGCAATGCGCCAGCACCGCCGCGAGCCCGAGGCCCCAAGGCGACGCGAGCGCTCGCCGGGCCAGCAGGGCGGCGAAGGCGGCCATGAAAAACAAAAACGGCAGGCCCCCCTCGGCGGCCCACTGCGCCCAGTCGTTGTGCGCCTGGTTGTCGAACAGCCCGTCGTC
>JBBIMZ010000423.1:0-3869 GCA_037444135.1 Solibacteraceae bacterium | reverse complement strand
GCGTCGAGGCGCTGATCACCGACGACTATCTCGAGGTCGAGGCCGCCATCGCCGAGAAGCGAGCCGTGGAAGGCATGGACGAGGACATGGTGCTGCTGGCGCTCGGCCGCCCGGAGCGCAAAGTCCGGGAAACGGAGAACGGCGTCGAGTTCGAAGACTGGATCTACGGCAAACCTCCGGGCAGGATCGTCTTCGTGCGCTTCCAGAAGCGCAAGGTCGTCGAGATTCGCGAGCGCTATGCCGGTCTCGGCGGCACGGTGGCGCCGCCGCTCGAGACGCGATAGCCGTCTGATATTCAGATTTTATACTCCTGATTGCGCCGGCTCGCGCCCGGCTGATATCATGAGAGGGATTCTTCGTGCTCAACCGGAAGGAGAATATCCTCGATGGCAATCAAAGTAGGGATTAACGGCTTCGGGCGCATCGGCCGCAACGTGCTGCGGGCCGCCTTAAAGCAGGGAAACCGCGAGGTCGAATTCGTCGCCGCCAATGATTTGACGGACACCAAGACGCTGGCGCACCTGCTCAAATACGACTCGGTCCTCGGACCGCTCGAGCAGGAGGTCAAGGCTGAGACCGACGCCATCGTCGTGAACGGCTCGCGCATCCGCGTGTTCTCGACCAAGGATCCGGCCGAGATCGACTGGCCGTCGCTCGGCGTCGAGGTCGTCGTCGAATCGACCGGCAAGTTCCGCTCCAAGGAAGACTGCCTCAAGCACATGCGCGGCAGCGTCAAGAAAGTGATCATCTCGGCGCCGGCCAAGAACGAGGATGTCACGCTGGTGCTCGGCGTCAATGACCATATGTACGATCCGGCCCGCCACCATGTGATCTCCAACGCCAGTTGCACCACTAACTGTCTGGCGCCGCTCGTCAAGGTCTTGCATGACGCTTTCGGCATCCAGCGCGGTCTGATGACGACCATCCACAGTTACACGAACGACCAAGTGGTGCTGGACTTCCCGCACAAGGATCTGCGGCGGGCGCGCGCGGCGGCCGTCAACATGATCCCCACCTCGACCGGCGCGGCCAAGGCGATCGGACTGGTTGTGCCGGAGCTCAAAGGCAAGCTCAACGGCTATGCCGTCCGCGTGCCGACGCCGAACGTCTCGGTGGTGGACCTGGTCGTCGACGTCAGCCGGCCGACGACCGTCGAAGAGGTGAACGCCGCTTTCAAGGCTGCCGCCGAAGGGCCGATGAAGGGGATTCTCGCCTATACCGAGGATCCGGTGGTCTCCTCCGACATGATGCACAATTCCCACAGCTCGATCGTCGACGCCGGCCTCACTCAGGTGGTCGACGGCACGATGGTGAAAGCCGTCTCCTGGTATGACAACGAGTGGGGTTACTCGTGCCGCATCGTCGACCTGATTTCCTTCCTGGGCGCGAAAGGATTGTAGTCGTCTTCAGAATTTCCGGACCAGTTCGGGGTGATCCTCGAAATACCGGAGCGTGCGGATCACCCCCTCGCGAATCGTCAGCCTGGGCCTCCAGCCCAGCGCCCGCAGCTTCGAGCAGTCCAGGTAAATAAACGGGTTATCTCCGACCCAGCCGCGGTCGCCGCCTGTGTAAGTGATCTTGGGCCGGACGTTCAGGTATTCGCAGATCCAGCGCACCGAATCGTTCACCTCGCAGTAGTCGTCCGCGCCGAGGTTGAAGATATTGACCCGGGCGCGGGCCCGGGCGATCGCCGCCAGCATCCCGTCGATGCAGTCCTGGACATAGAGATAGGACTTTTTCTGCCGGCCGTTGCCGAGCACGGTCAGCCGGTCCGGATGGGCGCGCAACTGACGGTAGAAATCGAGTACGTGACCGTGCCTGTAACGCTCGCCGAGGATGGAAACGAAGCGGAAGATGTGCGCCGTGAAGCCGAAGGCTTCCGCATACGCTTCGATCAGGCCTTCGGCGGCGAGCTTGGAAGCTCCGTACAGCGAAGTCTGGACGGGGAACGGGGCGTCTTCGGGCGTGGGAATGACGCCGGCCTCTCCGTAGACCGAGCCGGTCGAGGCGAAGGCGATGCGCCGGACGCCGGCAACCCGCATGGCTTCGAGCAGATTCGCCGTGGCGATCGTATTCTGTTCGAGGTCTTTGCGCGGATGCTCGGGACCGAAGCGCACGTCGGCATTGGCGGCCAGGTGAAACACCAGGTCGACTCCGTCAAGCGCGGGCCCGATGGCCTCCGCATCGAGCAGGTCCGCCCGGTGGAGGCGGAAGCGGGGCGACCGGCCGGCCGAGTCGAGAAACTCCGCAAGACCGGTCGAAAAGTTGTCCAGCCCGATTACGTCATGGCCGGCCTCGAGCAGCCTGTCGACCAGATTGGAGCCGATGAAGCCCGCCGCGCCGGTGACCAGCACCCTCATCGGAGCCTTCAGGAGCGCGCCACGGCGCGCTCGGCGAAGCGCCCGGTGCGCGCCAAGGTGCGGCGGATGCGAAAGATGTCGATCACATTCCGCAGATTGCCCCGGACGAGCTCGAGCCGGCTGTCGCCGTCATCGCGCCAGCGGATGGGCACCTGGACGATGCGGTAGCCGAACCGCTGCGCCAGCGCCAGGATCTCGACATCGAACATGTAGCCGTCGATTCTCTGGCAGGAGAACAGATGGCGCGCGACGGCGTGCTGGAAAAACTTGAAGCCGCACTGGGAATCGTGGATGCCCGGCAAGCCCACGACGGCCTGCATGAAGCAGTGGAACGCGGCCGAGCCGAGCCGCCGGTACCAGTTCTGGCGCCGCTCGATCCGCGACCCGGGCATCGCCCGCGAGCCCGCCACCAGATCGCAGCCCGCCCGCAAGTGCGGCTCGATCTTGGCGAATTCCTCGATCGGGACCTTATTGTCGGCATCCATGTAGCCGATCCAGCCGCCGCGAGCCAGCGCTACGGCCTCGCGGATGGCGATGCCTTTGCCACGGCGGCGCTCCTCGCCGATGACCCGCAGCCGCCCGTCGTCGCGCGCCATCTCCCGCACGAGCTCGCGCGTGCCGTCGTTGCCGTCGGCCGCCACAATGATCTCGCAGCGGAGGCCGCGGGCGTCGAAGTAGTTCACCGTCTCGCGAACGGTCGCGCCGATGGTGGCCGCTTCGTTATAAGCGGGCAAAATGAGAGTGATGTCCGGCGTCGGGATCACGCGATGCTCGGTCCGTGCAGCTTACAATCTCTACTCTAGTACAGTGGAGCCGTTTCTTCGGGGAACACACGCGATCGTCACCGGCGCCGGCCGGGGCTTGGGCGCGCACATCGCCGAACATCTCTGGCGCGCCGGGGCCAGCCTGCTGCTGGTGGCTCGCTCGGGGGCGGTCGTGGCCCGCTGCCGCGACCTCGAGCGCACCGCTCGCCCCGGCCAGCAGGTCCATGCCTGCATCGCCGATCTGGCTGATCCGGCTTCTCCGGACCGGGTCATGGCCGAGGCGCGGCGGCTGTGGCCTCGCCTGGACGGCCTGGTGAACAACGCCGCCATTCAAGGCCCGATCGGCCCGCTGTGGGAGAACGATTTTCAGGATTGGACGCGAGTGCTTCAGGTGAACCTGCTCGCCCCGGTCGCCCTCTGCCGGCTCGCGGTGCCGTGGATGCGGGAAACGGGCGGCGGCAGCATCGTCAACGTCTCCGGCGGCGGAGCGACGGCGCCGCGCCCGAACTTCACCGCTTACGCCACTTCCAAGGCCGCCCTGGTGCGCTTCAGCGAGACGCTGGCGGCGGAGACGGCGCCGCTGGGAATCCGGGTCAACTGCGTGGCGCCGGGTGCTCTGAACACGGACATGCTGGCCGAAGTGCTGGCCGCCGGGCCGGACCGCGCCGGGGCCGAGTACGCGAGCGCCGCCCGGCGCGCCGCCGAAGGGGGCGACCCGCCTGAGCGCGCCGCCGAGCTGGTCGCG
>JBBIMZ010000422.1:1392-3872 GCA_037444135.1 Solibacteraceae bacterium | reverse complement strand
GCCGGGGGCGAAGTAGAACTTTTCAAAGTAGAGCCGGTCGTCGGGGATGTGCATCTTGCGGTAGAGCCCGACGAAGGCGCCGCCGGCGTCCAGGACGGCGGCTGAGTTATGGTAGACGCCCGGGGCGCGCCGTTCGAAGACGGGAGCGACGATGGTGACGCCGAGTTCGGCGGCGAGGGCCGAGAGCGACTCGGTGGTCGGGCCGGGTACCGGTTCGGCCAGGGCGAAGGCTTCGAAGTTCTCCTCGCGGCAGAAGTAGGGGGTGCGAAACAGCTCCGGCAGGCAGACGAGCTGGGCGCCGCGGGCAGCGGCCTCGCGGATCCGCCAGCAGGCTTTCTCCAGGTTCTCGTTCGGATCGGCGGCGCAGGCGATCTGAATCAGGCCGAGGCGGACGGGGCGGTTGCGCGAGGCAGCCATCGAGTCAACCGACGACCTCGAGAATCAATTCGCGTTCCTCGGGCCGGTGGTTGGAGATGCGGAAGGCGTCTTCGACGGCCTGGGCGGCTTCGTCCAAGCCGTCTTCGCGAGTGTAGTACAAGCGGCACAGGACGGCGCCTTCCTCGACTTTCTGGCCGACCTTCACTTCCAGCACGATTCCCACGGCGGGATCGATCTGGCCGTCTTTCGTGATGCGGCCCGCGCCCATGGCGCCGGCGGCGCGCCCGATGTCGGCGGCGTTGATGGCGCTGACGTAGCCGCTGCGGGGCGAAGTGATTTCGCGGGCGCCGGTGGCGTTCGGGAGCAGGTCGAAGCGGTCGAGCACGCGCGGATTGCCGCCCTGCGCCTCGATCACCTCTTTGAAGCGGCGGTAGCCGGAGCCGTCGAGGAGCTTGGACTGGGCCATTTCGCGGGCTTCCTCCATGGTGGCGGTGATGCCGCTCAGGAAGATCATGCGGGCGGCCAGCTCGAGCGCCAGCCGCGTCAGATCGGTGGGCCCGACGTTTTGGAGCGTCTGCGAGACCTCCATGATTTCCAGCGCATTACCGATGGCGAAGCCAAGCGGCTGATTCATGTCGGTCAATAAGGCGTGGATCCGCCGGTTGGCGCGGCGGCCGATGGCGACCATGTACTGGGCCATGCGCCGGGCCTCGACCTGACGGGCTACGGAGGCGCCGGCGCCGACTTTGACGTCGAGCACGGCGGCGTCGATCGAGGAGGCAAGCAGGCGGGCCATGGTCGAGGCGGCGATCAGCGGGATCGAGTCGACGGTGGCGGTGGCTTCACGCAACGCCATGAGCTTGTCGGCGGCCGGCGCCAGATCGGAATAGGGGCGCGCGAAAGCCAGGCCCACCTGATTGAGTTGAGTGCGGAACTCGTCGAAACTCAGATCGGTGCGGAAACCCGGAATCGACTCGAGCTTGTCGAGGATGCCGCCGCTGTGGCCGAAGGCGCGGTCGCCGAACAGCGGGACCACGGCGCCGCTGGAGGCGGCCAGAGGGGCGGCGATGAGGCTGGTCTTGTCTCCGACGCCGCCGGTCGAATGCATCGCCACCTTAGTGCCGGGAACGGAAGACAGGTCGAGCGTTCTGCCCGAGTCCAGCAGACAGGAGCTGAGGGCGCCGACCTCCCGGTCCGACATTCCGGAGTGATAGACGGCCATGAGGAAGGCAGCCATCTGATAGTCGGGCACGCGGCTGTCGAAGTAGGCCCGGAATAACGCAGTTATCTCCTCAGGGGCAAGTTCTTGGCCATCGCGCTTGCGCTGGATCAGGTCGACTGTATGCATGAGTCGAAACCCAGGGTAGCATTTATATGGTTGAAAGTAAAGGATTGGCTTCGGAGACTGTCGTTAACATGTGACCTGTCCGGTCCAGTTCCCACATGATCTGTCCGCCTTGAGCGCTCCAAGCCCGGCAGTACTCGGCCGCCGCGATGGAGCCGATGGGGAGACCCAGCCCGCGGCGGATTCCGCAGGCGACAGCGCAGGAGGCGCTGCGGCTGTACCGGGAGGCCGTTGTTGCTGCCGAACGGGCTGTTATTATGGGTTCACCGGAGCATGGCATGAAACCGATTCCCGTCAGCGAGCAGCAAAACCTCGTCGAGCGTCTCATGAAAGCTTGCGGCGGCGGGTACGCGCCCGAGGTGCGGCGGCGGTATTACATTTCCGGGCCGCAGTGGGCGGCCGCCTACGAGGGGCAGGCGCTGTTCCACGCGCCCACGCGCAGCCCCGTGGGTTTCGAGGAAGTGATTCGCCGTTACGGCGAGATCGGAATCGGCTACTGGAGCACGCACGATACCGATGTGATTCCCTCCGGGGCGCTCGGAACCGAGCAGCAGTGGGAGATCCTCGAGCGGATCAAGCAGGCCCTGGTTTCGAGCGGCGTCCAGTGCTCGATGGTGACGACGGAGACTTTCTACCACCGCGTGTGGGCGGCCGGGCCCGCGGCGGAGGCGCCGGCGGTGCGCGAATATGCGGCCTTCCGGTTGAAGAACACGGTCAAGATCGGTCACGAGCTGGGTGCCACCCATGCGGTCTACTG
>JBBIMZ010000422.1:0-1382 GCA_037444135.1 Solibacteraceae bacterium | reverse complement strand
CTCGGTGAGCCGGCCAATATACTGGAGATGGTCCTGGAGCAGATCGAGGGCGCGGTGGAGGAGACGCAGACGCTGCGGTGGTACGCCGAGGCGCTGAATGCGGCTTGCGCCGCCGACATCGAGATCGCCCGGAAGCGCGGCCGCGCCACGCTGAAGCACTGCCTGGAGGCCAAGCCGTTCGAGCCGCAGGCCGAGATTCTGTTGCCGACCTCCGACGCCATGCTCGCCTTCATCGATTCGGGGCTGCTGGAGCATCCGGAGATGGTAGGCCTCAACCCCGAGTACCTGCACGAGCTGATGTGGGGCGCCGCCCCGCGGGCCGCCCTCGCCCGCGCTCTCGTCCGTGGCAAGCTCTGGCACTTCGACATCAACGACGGCTACCGGCTCAAGCACGACGTCGACATCGCCGTCGGCCTGGTGAATCCCCTGGACTGGCTGAACGTGCTGGTGCTCCTCAGGAGCCACCATTTCAACGGGCCGTTCAACCTCGACTACAAGCCGCCCCGGACGACGAGCAACTTCGGCGTTTTCGCCGTCAGCTTCCCTACGGCCGTGGACCGCTTCATCACGCTGTGGGAGATGGCCGGCGACGTCATCGCCGATCCGGTCATCCAGCAAGCCACAGAGGCGCTCCAAGCCGGCGCCGAGCCCGCCGGGGAGCGCGATCCGGAGGCGATCGCCGACGCGCACCGGGAGCTGCTGACGCTGCACGAGCTGATCGCCCATCGCATGGTCCAGATCCTCTGGGGCCAGCACCGGGGGCGGCATTACGCGCTTTAGCTAGACTCGAAACATGGGGATCGGGCGGATTCTCATCGTTTTCGGACTGGTGCTCGTGGCGGCGGGGCTGCTGTTGACGATCGGCGAGCGGCTTCCGATCAAGCTGGGCCGGCTTCCCGGCGATATTCTCATCCGGGGGAAGAACACCGTCTTCTACTTTCCGCTGGCGACCAGCCTGCTGTTGAGCGTCCTGTTGACGGTCGTGCTCTGGCTGATCGGCCGCCGGTAGCGGCTATTGGAGCAGCCCGATCTTCTCCGGAGGCCAGTAGACGAATACGGCCTTCCCGTAAATATAGCGCCGGTGCACCGGGCCCCAGTTGCGGCTGTCGTTGGAGGAACTGCGGTGGTCGCCGAGGACGAAATACTGATCGGGCGGCACCTTGAAGGGCGCCAGGCGGCCGTGGCGATCGCGGAACTCTTCCGGCACATACGGCTCGGCCAGAGGCTCGCCGTTGACGTAGACAGTGCCTCCGTCGATGGCGATCGTATCGCCGGGAAGGCCGATGACGCGCTTGATGTAAGATTTGCTTTGGTCGCCCGGAAACCAGAAAACGACCAGATCGCCGCGCTCGATGGTGCCGAGACCGAAGCGGTAAATGAAC
>JBBIMZ010000421.1:0-3889 GCA_037444135.1 Solibacteraceae bacterium | reverse complement strand
GCCGGCGTGCTGAAGCGGACCGCCCATCGCCGGCGGGCCTCGGAACGCTGCACCTCGAGCGGCAGCATCGCGATGTAGCGGGGATCGGCAGTTTTGGGCGGAGGAAGCCGAGCGTGTCCCAGCGCTGATCGTCGGTGACGAGGACGATGAGGTTCGGCCGCGTGGCGGCCGCGCGGGCGCGCAAAGCGGGAGCAGCGAGGGCCAGGAAGCGCCGGCGCGGAAGGCCGGCGGCTCGTCGGCGCATGGACGTCGCCCTCCACGATAGCGCCGGCCGGCCTCGGACCGGGCGGGACCTACGCTGCCTGATAATAAGCCCGATGCAGATTCTGGCGTTCAACTGTGGCAGCTCGACGGTGAAGTTCCAGTTGTTCGACAGCCCTCCGGAGCGGACCGCGGAGCGAAGCGACCGGGCGGTTGTGCGGGGCCTGGTCGAACGGATCGGAGAACCGGAGTCCTGTCTGCGGTACGAGGTTCCAGGCGGCGAACGGCGCGAGCGCAGAGTGGCGCTGCGCAATCACTCCGACGCCATCGAAGCCGCTCTGGGCTGCCTGACGGCAGCCGGCGCCGGACTCGTCCGGGATCTGTCGGAGATCGCCGGCGTGGGTCACCGGATCGTTCATGGCGGCGAGTACTACGCCGACTCAGTAATCCTCGACGAGGAAGTGGCGCGCCGCATCGAGGAGTGCGCGGCGCTGGCGCCGCTCCACAACCCGCACAATCTCAGCGGCTACCGCGCCGTGCGCGCCCGCCTGCCGCACTGCCCCCACGTTGCCGTTTTTGACACCGCCTTTCACCAGACGCTGCCGCCCTACGCCTACCTGTACGCGCTTCCCTACGAGTTTTACAGCCGCCACAAGATCCGCCGCTATGGTTTCCACGGCATTTCGCACCGCTACGTCTCGCTGCGCTTCGCCGAACTCCGCGGGGGGCGGGCCGAAGAGTTCCGAGTGATCGCCTGTCACTTGGGGAGCGGCTGCTCGGTGGCCGCCATCGACCGGGGCCGCTCGGTGGACTGCTCGCTGGGCTTCACGCCGCTCGAGGGGCTGGTGATGGGCACGCGCGCGGGCGACCTGGATCCGGGCGTGGTGCTCCACCTGATGACGGCCCTGGGAATGACGGCGCCGGAGGTCGGCGCGCTGCTCAATCACCGCAGCGGCCTGCTCGGCCTCTCCGGGCTGACCAACGACATGCGGGCGCTGCTAGAGGCCGCGCGCCACGACGAAGCCCGCGCCCGGCTGGCCGTCGAGGTGTTCTGCTACCGCGTGCGGAAGTATCTGGGGGCGTATTGTGCCGTGCTGAACGGCGCCGACGCCGTGATCTTCACCGGCGGCATCGGCGAGAACTCGCCCGAGATCCGGGCGGCCGCCTGCGCGTCGCTCGAGGCGCTCGGCATCGCCGTCGATCCGGACCGCAACGAGCGCGCGATCGGCGTCGAGGCGGAGATCTCGTCTGCGGCGGCGCGCACCGAAGTCTGGGTCATTCCCACCAACGAAGAACTGCTCATCGCGCGGGAAACGGTCCGGTGCCTCAGCGGGCGGCCGCGCCCCGTATAATTGAGGTCACGATGAGATCTCTGCTCGCGGTTTTGCTCGTCCCCTGGTTGTCGCCCGCCGGCGTGCTGTTTGAGCAGTCCAGTTTCGCGCCCGGCGCGGGCGATCTGCCCGCCGGGTGGCGATTGTGGGCGCCCCGGCCGGAGACGGCGCCCAAGGCTTATGTCGACGCGAAAGTCTTCCGCTCGGCGCCGGATTCGCTGGCTCTGGCCTCCAACGGCAGAGTGGATGCGCTCGGCGGTCTTGAGCGCGTCGTCGAGGGCATCGAGCCCGGGCGCTGGTACCGCTTTACGGCGTATTATCGAGCCGAGCGCCTGGAGTACGAGCGCCGCCAGGTGGTGCCGCGGCTCGACTGGCTCTCGGCGGAAGGCAAACGCGCCGGCAAGCCGGATTATGCGTACCTGGTGGCGGCCGAAGGCGATTGGAAGCGCATCACGCTCGAGGCGCCGGCGCCCCGAAGCGCTGCGGCGGTCAAGCTGCAACTGTCGCTCTGGGCCTCCCGCAGCGGCGCGGTGTGGTGGGATGACGTGTCGCTGGCGCCGATTCCGGCTCCGAAGCCGCGGCCGGTCACCGTGGCGGCCATCAACTTGCGCCCGCAGAACACCGGTTCGGCCGAGGAGAACGTCAAGCTTTTTGTCGAGACCATCGACCGGACGGCGCCTCCGAAGGCCGACATCATTCTGCTGCCTGAGGGCATCACGATCGTGGGCACGGGCAAGAAGTTCGACGACGTCGCCGAACCGGTCCCCGGCCCCACCACTCAGCGGCTCGGCGAGGCCGCCCGCAGACACAACGCCTACATCGTCGCCGGCGTCTACGAGCGCGACGGTCCCGGGCTGTACAATACCGCGGTGCTCATCGACCGGACGGGGCGCTTTGCGGGCAAGTATCGCAAGGTGTACATCCCGCGCGAAGAGACCGAAGGGGGGCTCCTGCCGGGCTCGGACTATCCGGTCTTCGAGACCGACTTCGGCCGGATCGGCATGATGATCTGCTGGGACGTGCAGTATCCGGATCCGGCCCGCGGTCTGGCGCTCCGCGGCGCCGAGATGATTCTGATGCCCATTTGGGGCGGCAACGTCACGCTCGCCAAGGCCCGGGCGATCGAGAATCACCTTTTCCTGGTGACCTCGGGCTACGATTACCCGACCCATGTCATCGACCCGAACGGCAAGATCCTGGCCACGGCCGCCGGCGACGGCGCGGCCGCGATCGTCACGGTGGATCTGGGCAAGCGTTACGTGGATGCCTGGCTCGGCCACATGCGCTCGCGCTTCATGAAGGAACTGCGGCTGGACGTTCCCGTCGAGCCGCCGGGACTGTAGAGGCGCGCCGTGGGCGTCTGGTGGAGCTTCGAGCCGGCGCCGGGCATCCGCGTTCACCTGGCGGCCACGGAAGTCGGCGTGTGCCGCCTGAGCCTGAATGCGCCCGAGGCGGAGTTTCTCGCCGGTTTGCAGCGAAGGCGACCGCAGGGCGCCTGGCGCCGCTCCGGAGATGACGCCGTGCTCGGCGAGACGGCCCGCCAGCTTCGCGCCTACTTCCGGGGCGAGCTGCGGCGCTTGGAGGCGCCACTCGACCTCGGCGGCACGCCATTTCAGCGAGCTGTCTGGAGCGCGATCCGGCAGATCCCGTACGGGGAGACGCGCACATATGGCGCGATCGCCGCCGAGACGGGCAAACCGGCGGCGGTGCGAGCCGTGGGCAGGGCGAGCGGCGCCAACCCGGTGGCGATCCTCGTTCCCTGCCACCGCCTCGTCGCCGCCGGCGGCGCCCTCGGCGGCTACGCTTGGGGAGTCGAGCTGAAGCGCTTCCTGCTGAGTCTGGAGAGAGGCGGGGCCGGCTGAAGCCGGCGCTCGGGGGCCAGGGGCGGAGCCACCCGCCGGGATCGAACCGGCGACCTGCTGACTACGAATTATCAACCACTCCCCCGCCCCACGATTTCGTTGGACAGCGAATTGCGATAAGAGGTGTGAGTATGTCTAACACGAAATCCCCGGTTTCCGGGCCCGCGGAGGGAGCCCGGAGGGCGACCGAGGCGGGCCCGGAAACCGGCCGCGCCGGCAAGGGCCGGTGGTCGGCCAAGCGCAAGATGAGTGTGGTTCTCGAGCTGCTTCGCGGCGCCGATCTGGAGTCCACGAGCCGCAAATACGGCGTCACGGCCGCTACCTTGTCCGAATGGCGTGACGCCTTCCTCGCGGCCGGCGAAGAAGGGCTCGAGATCCGGCAGGAAGACCTGGTCGACGAGCAGGGCCGACGCATGAAGTCTGTCATCGCGGAGCTCGCGATGGAGAACGAGCTGCTGGAGCGAGCGCATCCGGCGCATGGAGGACGAGAAGCCT
>JBBIMZ010000420.1:0-3908 GCA_037444135.1 Solibacteraceae bacterium | reverse complement strand
TATTTCTATCTGACGATCGCCGCACTGGCCTCGCTGGCCGCCGCGTCCGCACCGGCTCCGGCCGTGCCGGCCCGCCGCAGCCGTGCGGCGCCGGTCGTGATCTCCGCGCTTCCGGCCTGCGGGCTTCTGTTCTCGGCGGTATGCCTGGCGGTGAGCGACTATCACCTGGGACAAGCGAGGCGCTTGCTTGCCGGGGGCCGGATCGCCCAGGCGACGGCCGCTTACGAGCGCGCGCGCACGTGGCAGTTGCCGGGAGTAAGCGCCGATTTGTGGTACTCCCGCGCCTTGGCCGACGCCGCCGGACGCACCGGGGATCTCACCGTCCGACTCGAAGCCGCCCGGCGGGCGCTCGAAGCCGCGCGCCGCGCCCCTGCTCACACGGAGGACCACGCGAACGCCCTTTACAACCTGGCCGCTTTTTCCGCCGCCGCCAATGATTTCGAGGCCACCGTAGCGCATCTGCGGAGCGCGATCGAGGCGGCGCCGCGCTGGTTCAAACCCCACTGGATGCTTGCCCGGGCGCTGGCGCTCGCCGGCCGGTGGGAGGAAGCAGAAGCCGAAGCCGCCCGCGCCGCCGACCTCGACGGCGGCAAGCACCCGGAAGTCACCGCGACGCTCGAACAGATCCGCGCCCGCCGCCTTCCCGGCACATTGTAAACAGTGGCGCCGCCGGTTGCAGGATCGGAGAAAATGACGGATCATAGGGGCGAGAGGGGGTTGACATGCGGGCGCTGGGCGTTTGGTTGTTACTCGTGGCGCTGGCGGCAAGCGCGCAGGCGCAGCCGTCAGTGAACGAAGGCGGAATCGTCAATGCCGCCAGCTTCGCCGGCGGGCAGCCCGTCGCCGCCGGGAGCCTGGTGGCGATTTTCGGATCGAATCTCGCCTCTGGGCTGGCGCAGGCTGATTCGATCCCGCTGTCGACGCGGCTGGGCGACACCCGCGTCTTGTTCAACGGCATCGCCGCCCCGCTGTTGTTCGTCTCCGCAGGCCAGATCAACGCGCAATTGCCGTGGGAGGTCTTAGGCGGCGGCGCTTCCTCCGGATCCGCTACCGTGGTGGTCGAGCGGGCGGGCCAGACGTCGGCGGCGCGCCAGTTTCAGGTGGCGCCCTTCGCTCCCGGCATCTTCGCTTTTCTGATTCAGGGCGGCCAGGTCGTGGGTTTCGGAACCGGGCAGGCCATCGCCATCAATCCTGACGGCTCGCTGGCGGGTCCGGAAGGGTCGGTTCCCGGCATCCCCACGCGGCCGGCGCGCCGCGGCGAGATTATCCAAGTGCTCGCAACCGGTGTGGGGCCTGTGAACCCACCGGCTGTGACGGGCAACAACTCGCTGGACCGGTTGCGGCTGGTCCAGACGCTCCCGACCGTACTGCTGGGAGGCCGCGAGGTGCCGGGAGTGGCCGCGGCCATGTCTCCGCAGTTTGTGGGCATCCATCAGGTGAACGTGCCGATCCCCGCTGACGCTCCCACCGGCGACGGCATCCCGCTCCAATTGCGCATGGGCGAGATTACCAGCACTGACAAAGTCACGATCTCGGTCCGCTGAGCGTTACACAACGAGGGGCTCGACGGAGAACAGCCGGCACCAGGCGCACAGTTCCTTCTTAAAATCTCCGTAAAAGAAGATCTGGTGAAAGCCTGGATAGTCGGTCAGATCGGGGCGCCCGTCGAGGTCCACCATCACCGAGACGACACAGCCTCCCGAGGGCGGCACCTGGAGCTGCCCGGCGACCGTGCCGCCGGAGATCACCATCCGCGGCTTCGGCGCGCCTTCACCGGCCAGCAGAATGTCTGCGACCGTGACACGCTCGCCCAGGCTCCAGCGAGGCACGGGCACGGCATCGCGCTTGCCGTGGTGGTGCGATAACAGGTAAGGTTCGGGCGGCCGGCTCCAGCCCCGCAGGCGGGTCGGGCAGGTGCAGTGCGCCCCGATCAGGCAGTTCCGAGCGGTTTCCGGGACCGGGTCCTGCTGAAAGCCCGGCCGGTCGAACAGGAACGCCACCAGCGCATGGGTCACGGCGGCGCCGAGATCGGCTTCGCAGGCCGCCGGAATGCCTTCGTCGAGCATGGACGACCAGGCGATGCACGGCAGACTGACCCGCGTGCGGCCGAGCGCGCCCAGACAGTCCATCGTGATCCCGTCGCCTTCCTCGCGCTCGAGAATCTTCCGAGCCACCAGATAGCTCTTGATTCCGTTGAGCACATCCTGCTCGGAGGGCCCGTGGATGGCGGTCGCATTCCGGATGTAGCGCCGGGCGATGCACCGCGCCTCCTCATCAACCGGCGTGCGCTCGTACTCCTGAAGAAATTCGGCGGCGGGAAGGTAGCGGAGCCGTGTGCCGAAGTGTTCGAGGCGCGTCTCTTTGCGCTCGGCGCCTTGCAAGACGATGAAGCGCATCTCGCGCAGCCGCGCTCCGGCGCGGATCATCTTCAGACCGAAAGCCGCCTGGCGGAAATCGTCGGTCGAGCAGAGGAAGACGCCCTCCTTGCGCGCCAGCGGCGCCGTGTTGGTGGTGAAGGCCGTACCGACCGGGGCAAAGATCACCGCGGGAATGCCGCTTTGGGCGGCTCGGACAGCCGTGGGCCAGGCATGCCGCTGGCGGTCGAGCAGCAGGATCAGAAGTCCGTCGGCGTTTTGCCGGCGGGCGGTCTCCAGCCAGGCCTCGGCCTCCGCTTCCGAATAGATCGGCTCCCGCCGGAGCTCGAGCGAGATGCCGAGTTGGGCGCAGGCGGCTTCAGCCTGGCGCCGGTAGTTCGCGAGCGCCGCCGCGCCGTCGAAGATCGCACCCGGCCAGAGAATTCCGTACTCTTCGCGGCGCCTTACGAAAGCCGCCGCCACGCGCGGCGCGTACCGGGCCCCCGGACCGGCCGGCTGAATCCGGCTCGCTGCGATCGCCTTCGCCGGAGTCAACCAGCCGCCGGTAGCCAGAAGGAATCGCCGCCGCGTGAGCGCCTCGCCCGTCATTTCGGACCTCCTGGTCAGGAATATAGCACGGGCGGGCGGCGCCGGTTCGCGACCGGCTAACCCGGAATCCAGGCCACCAGCTCGATCTCGACGCGCGTCGCCGTATCCGGGAATTCGACCCCGACGGCCGAACGCGCCGGAGGATCCTTGGGGAAGTACCTGGCGTAGACTTCGTTCATCGCGTTCTTTTCGGTTTTCACGTCGGCCAGGAACACGGTTACTTTGATGACGTTCTCGAGCGAGGAGCCCATCGCCTCAAGGTTTTTCTTGTGCATCTCGAGAATCCGCTCGGTCTGTTCCTTGATGTCGCCGCCGAAGGCGAGCGGGTTCTTGCGCGCCTCTTCGCGCACGCCGGTCAGTCCCGAGCTGAAGTACAGGTTCCCGATGCGCACGCCGCCGGGCGCGCGGACCCGGCCTCCGGAACCGGCCGCCTGCGCCATGGTGGCCAGACCGGCTAACGCGGCGCCGCCGCCGACGCCGGCGGCTCGCTTCATAAAGTCACGTCGCTTGGCTTTCATCGAACCTCCCTCCTCCAGAGGATATTCGCGAATCCGGGCCGGAGGCAACGAAGGAGGCGCGGCAGCCGGCTCAGCGGCTCGCTGGCCGAGGCGGGCCCAGCCAGCGCGCCAGCACCAGCGTCAAATCGTCGGGCGGCGCCACGCCGCCGGCGAATTCGTCGAGTGTCCGGTTCGCCGCCTCGAGCAGCTCCTCGGAGCTAAGCTGCCGGTGGGCGCGAATCGTTTCGATCAGGCGCTCCTCGCCGAACTCCTCGCCGCCGGCGTTTCTCATCTCCGTCACGCCGTCGCTGTAGACGACGATCAGATCGCCCGGCTTCAGGCGCGATACGCGCTGTTCGTAGGTCAGGCCCGGAAAAATCCCGAGCACGGGTCCGCCCCCTTCGAGCCAGTGCGCCGAACCGGCGGCATCCATCAGCAGCGGCGGATT
>JBBIMZ010000419.1:0-3918 GCA_037444135.1 Solibacteraceae bacterium | reverse complement strand
GATCACGGCATCGGCGTTTACCGGGGCCTTAAGTTTCTCAAGGTCGCCGGCGTCCTCGATCCGGATGACTTCAGCCTCGACAAGCACCGCCGCAACTTCGCCAGGATGCGGGATCTCAATGAGCGCGGCGAGAAGATCGACCGCGTCACGCTGGCCAACGAGCTGATGAAACACGGCCAGCTCGAATCGGTCGACGGCCTCAGCTATCTGGTGTCGCTCGACGACGGCCTGCCGCGGATCTTCAACCTGGACGGCTACGTCCGCATCGTCAAGGACAAGGCCATCCTGCGCCGCCTGATCTACACCTCCCAGAGCATCATCGAGCGCTGCTTTCTGGGGCAGGAAGATCCGGCCGAGATCCTCATCTCCGCCGAGGAATCCTTGCTCAAGCTGGGCGATGAGCGCGATCGTGACACGCTCGCCAGCCCGCGCCAGATCATCGAGGAATTTCAGGGCGGCCTCAGCGCCTTTCTCGACGCGAGCCGGCGCATCAAGGGCGTCAGCACGGGCTTTGTCATGGTCGACGAACTCACCGGCGGCCTGCATCCGGGCGAGCTGATCATCCTCGCCGCCCGGCCTTCGATGGGCAAGACGGCGCTGGCGCTCAACATCGCCCAGCACATCGCCACCCATCCGAGCCTCCGCCAGACGGTCGCGATCTTCTCGCTCGAGATGTCCAAAGAGGCGCTACTGACCCGCATGATCTGCGCCGCCGCGCGCGTCGACCAGCAGAAGTTCCGGGCCGGCTATCTGAACAAGGAGGAGCGCCGCCGCCTCCAGATCGCCGCCGCGGACCTGGCCGAGGCGCCGCTGTTCATCGACGACACGGCGGGCATCGGGCTGATGGAGATCCACGCCAAGCTGCGGCGGCTCAAAGCCGAGCACGGCCTCGGCCTGGTCGTCATCGACTACCTACAGCTCATGAGCGGCCGGGGGCGCTTTGAGAACCGCAACCAGGAGGTCAGCTTCCTCTCGCGCGGGCTGAAGCTGATGGCCAAGGAGCTGAACGTCCCCATGCTGGTGCTGTCGCAGTTGAGCCGCGCGCCGGAGACGCGTCCCGGCGATCACGTGCCGCAGCTCAGCGACCTGCGCGAATCCGGCTCGCTCGAACAGGACGCCGACCTGGTGGCCTTCATCTACCGCGAGGAGTACTATAAGCCCGATCGCGAAGACCTGCGCGGTCTGGCCGACCTGATCATCGGCAAACAGCGCAACGGCCCGATCGGAAAGGTCAAGCTGGCCTTCCTCAAGGAGTTCACCAAGTTCGAAAATCTTGCCGCCGATCTCGGCGAGGCCGCTCCGGCGGACTGAGCGGCTGGCTCGCTATCTCCGGATCGCTACAAACAGCGTCTGGCCGGTCGGCTGGCCGTCGACGGTCAGTTCGATCCGGGCGTCCCCGTCGGGCACGTCGGGCACCGTCACGTTGAATTGATAGAGGCCGAGGAACGGCGCCAGCACCACGCCCTGCGCGGGCGCCACGACGTTTCCGATGCGGAACTCGAACGGCAAGGCCAGCGGCAGACTTTCCGACGGCACCTGTCCGCCGGGCAGGGGCGGGTTCGACGGCCCGCATCCCACGGCGAAGATGATGATCGTCTCGCCCGGACGCGCCGGCCGGAAGGCCGCACCCGCAACCAGGTTCTCCGGACCGACGAACGTCCGGAAGTCCGGGAAGAACGCCACGACATAATCCCGGCCGCCGGCGCGGAAGCGCGCGTCGGCGAGCATCGCCGGCGAGACCCGGCTCTTGGTGACTGTGGCGGCGTTGCTCGTCCCGTCGGCGTTGATCACCTCGACGCTGACCGGCCCGGTGGCGTCATCGTCCGGCGTCAGCGCGTTCACCTGCGTCGGGCTGATATAGCTGACGAAGGCCGGCCGGCCGTTGACGTTGACGCGGACGCCGTCGAGCTCGGTCGGGGCGCGCCCCTGTCGGAAGTCCGCCTCCGCCCACTGGCGCGTGGTTTGCGAAAGGTTCTGCCCGAAGATCTGGATGTAGGTGCCGGCCGACATCCGCGCGCTGTTGTCGAAGGCCTGCAAGACGGGCTGGTCGGCGCGGATCTGCGGTCGCGCGGCAGCCGGCTGGACCTCGAACCGCCTCGCGTGGATCCGGTCTCCCGTGTTGTTGAAATCGTTATTTGCCGCGTTGGCGGCCACGTAGAAGGTCACCGGACCCACGTTCGTGGCCGGCGGCGTCCAGTCGAATTCGAAAGCTCCGTCGGCGGTCGGCATCCGGTGCTCGAGGTAACTGACGCCGCCCTCGGTCACCACCTGCGTTCCGGGACCGGCCGCCAGAGTGCCTGCTTGGCGGTTCTGCCCGTCGCGCACGCTGAGCTGAAAGCCGAACACACGGCCTTGCGGATCGGTGATCTTGAGCTGCAAGTGCTGCATCACGCCCGGCGTGTAGACTGCGGCGCCGCCCGGGAAGGTGAGCGCGATCGCGCTGGAATTTTCGATGAACGCCCCGGTCGACGTCATGTGGCAGCCGGTGGCCCAGCAGGTATCCTCGCCGGGAGCGCCGCTATGCGCCGGCGGCGGGCCCAGCCGGTAGGCGAGCAGCAGCAAAGGCAAGACGGTGAACGGGATCGCGAACTTGGCCAACCGTACTCCACGTGAGTGCATCCCACAAACCTCCTCTGACGTTAGATACCTCGAAAAGCCCCTCGTTTACGAGGCGACCCGCAGCTTTTACAGTTATCACAGTCCGCCGGGCCTACTCGGGAACGCTGCGCGCCAGACGCATTCCCACCCAGCGCAGCCGCCGCTCCGGCCGCTGGCCGTATCGGAAAGCCGGATCGAGCGCCTCGGGCCAGTCTGCGAAGCTGCCTCCGCGCACGACGCGCAGCCCGGGGGCGCCGGGATCCTCGCGCCCGTCCCGAGCCTCGTACGGATAGGGCTTGAGAAGACTGGAACACCACTCCGCTACGTTGCCCCGCAGGTCGTGCAGCCCCCAGGCGTTCGCCGAGCCGCTGCCGGCGAGCCGTGGCGCTACAGCCTCCGAGTTGTCGAGGGACCAAGCCGCCTCTTCGCCGGCCGGGTCGGTCGCCTCGCCGCTCCGAGCGGCTAACTCCCATTCGGCTTCCGTCGGCAAACGGAAGCCGCCGCCGGGAACGACTCGGTTGAGTGCGGCGACGAACGCCTGGCAATCCTCCCACGAAACCCGCTCGACGGGCATGCGCCGGGCTTCAGGAAAGGCCTCGCCCTCGTGCCGGCTCGGATTGGATCCCATGACGCGCTCCCATTGCTCCTGCGTCACCTCGTACTTGCTCAAATAAAACGGCTCGACGCTGACCGTATGGACCGGCCGAGCGCTGGGGAAGCGCTCCGAGCCCAGATCGGCGTCGCCGCCCGGGATCAACACCATTTCGATTCCCAAGCCGTCGACGATCACGTTTACGGGCAGGCCGGTGGCCTCGTCGAACTGCATTCCGGCAATCTGGAAGCCGGGGACGCGCGGATCCAGCCGCCGCCGGCAGAGCGCCAGCTTCCGCGTGGCGAGCCGGCTGCCGGGCATCCGCGCCAGCGCCGTTTGGAACTCGCGGGCCGCCGCAGCCCAGTCGCGGTGCGCCAGAAACTGTTCGCCTCGCTCCATCGCCTCCGAGAAAGCGCGCCAGTCGGCGATCCGGCGTTCGAACCGCTCGCCGGAGGCCGCCGGTTCGCCCCTGGGATCGACAAGCGCGTGTGCGTGGTGGCATTGCTGGCAGCCGCCCTTCTGCCGTGTCTTCGGACAGCCGCCGGCATGACAATCGGCGCACAGGTCGGCAATCCAGATCCCGCGCGGAATGCGGTTCGGCCTGACGTTGTTGCGCTCGTCGAGCACGTGGGCCTGGCTGGCGCCGTGACAGGCCACGCAGTCGATACCGGTCTTGCTGTGCCGCGACAGGTCCCATTCGACGACCGAAGAGACGTGGCAGCGGGCGC
>JBBIMZ010000418.1:0-3941 GCA_037444135.1 Solibacteraceae bacterium | reverse complement strand
GGCATCGGGCGCTCGTCAGTGACGGGGGGCAGATTTGCGTTCACTCCGGGCGGCGGCGGCACATCCTGACAGAGAAAATGCGCCCGGACGAACAGGCCGCGCTCGGTCGGGGAAGTCTCTTCCGGCTTGCTGGTCAGCGTGTGGAAGAGGGCGTGGCCGAGAATGCCCGCCCGGGGCGAATCCGGCGGGAAGTCGAGGCGGGCGAACTCTTCCGCCGGCGCGGGCAGACCGTAGAGCCGCGCCACGTCGGAGTTCAAGAAGCTGTAGCGAGCCGTGAAAAACTCCATGAAGTCGCCGTCGCTGAAGACGAGGTGATCGAAGAGGCGCCTGGTCTCTTCGATCATCGCTGCCGCCAGCTCGGGCGTAAACTGCCGGTAGAGGCGGCGGTCGCGCACGGCGGTGCGCACGCGGTCAAAGCGCATCCATTGGCTCAGGAACTCGCCGGCGGCTTGACGCGCTCGCGGATCGTCGAGCATGCGGCGGGCCGCCTCCTCGATCTGGGCGGCGGTTCTCAGGCCGCCGCGTCCGGCTTCGTCAAGCAGCGCCTCGTCGGGCATGGTGTCCCAGAGCAGATAGGCGAGGCGCGCGGCGTTGGCGTAGCCGTGCCACGGACTGGCCGGGCCGTAGTCGGCGATAAAGAGGAAATTCGGCGGCTGGAGCATCGCCTCGACGACGATTTCGGCGCCTTTCAGGAAGTCCCGCGTGCGGCCCGCTTCGGACTGAAACAACCGCTCGTAGGTTGCGACTTCCTCGGCGGTCAGCGGCCGGCGGAAGGCGCGCCGACCGAAGTCCCGGATGAAGCGGATGCGGCAGGAGGCGTCGCCGAAGGACTGGGGCCGACAGGGGATCAGCCCGTTGGGATCGCCGCCGAGGAAAGCGCCCCGGGCCAGCTTCGCCGCCGCCACGCTGTAGGCTTCGGCTTGCAGCGGCGAGACGGCCTGCGCCTCGATCTGATTGCGGAATCCGTGAACGAAGTCCTCCGGCGGAAAGGCCGAGGCCGGCTCAGTGCGATCTCCCAGCAGATCGCGGACCGTGTTGTTGTACTGGCTGTGCGTGAGGCGGCGCAGTAGCGCCGGTCTGGCGGTGAGGCGCCGGGCCAGCGCGACTTTGCGGGCGGCGGCGGCCCGCTGTTCCTCTTCGCTGACGGCGGCCAGTTTGCGGACCCATTCGAGCAGCAAGCGCTCGCTGTCACTGCCGCGCGCGATCCGCTCGCCGCCGGTGTGCTGCACGCGGTTGGTCGGCTTCTGAAACAGCAGCGACTGTTCAGGACCGGCCCGGTCCACCAGCGCCGCCAGACTCAGGCCGAAGGCGGCGATCTCCTCGGGCGTGGCGCCAGGGCGGGGAAAATGCAGGCGCCTCGCCGCCGCCACGCCATTGTCGCTGTGGCACAGCCGGCATTGCGCGGCCTCCAGCACCGGATAGAGGCGCGCCACGAACGCATGGTTGTCTTCCGGTTCCGGCCGGCGCTAGCAGCGCCCCAAGAACCAGTGCTAAGATCCGCCGGATCTGATCCCTCGCTCGCCGCCCCCAGTGATCTCCTCTGGCCCAGCAGAGTAGCCGACAATCGTATCACACCGGGGGCCGCGGGCACCGCCGCTCCCGGGCTAGAACTGGATCCGCGCCCGAATCTCCATCATGCGCGGCCCGGCGCGCTCGCCGGAATAAAGACCGTGGGTCTCCCCGATCACGCCCGCCTGCCCCGGCACGGAGATATCGCTGGCGGGGAAGAGGAAGTTGGGGTGGTTGAAGATGTTGCCGATCAGCCACATCAGGTCGAAGTTCACGCGTTCGGTCAAAAAGAACCGCTTCATGAACGTGGCGTGATGCGCGTGCAGGCCCGGACCTTCCAACACGTTGGCGCCGCTGTTGCCGAAGCGCCCCGCGGGAGGATTGACGAAGCAGGAGGTGTCGAACCAGTGATCGATCCGGCGCTGATCCGGCGGCAGATTGCCGTTGCAGACGCGGTCCGGCAGGCCGCCGAACGAGTTTGTGTTCGAAGGATCGGCATCGGAGAAGGAGGGCGAAAAGTACTGCCCGCTTTGCAAATACGTTACCCAGGCGATCCGCCAGCCGCCGAGGATCTGGTTGGCCGCCCCCGACAGGCTGCTCAGATATCGCTTGCCGCGCCCGAACGGCAGCTCCCACATCGTGTTGAAGACGACGCGGTGCTTGGCGAGGAATTCGCGGTTCCACAGGAGCGGCGCGTAAGGGTTCTCCAGGTTCAGCATGTTATTCATGCCGTGCGCCCGCGTCGAACGTCACCCAGCCGACGCGCCGGTTGGCCTGGAAGCTCATCGAGTCGTAGTTGGTGGCGCCGTCGGTGCGGAAATACGTGGCGCCGACGAACTGCGGATACGGCCGCCGCGCCGCGGTGAAAGGAATCAAGCTCGGCTGGGGCTTGTTGATCGCGATGCTGTAGTTCATGCCGCGGTTGCGCGAGCCGATATAGGAGAGCCGGAATCCGACGTCCTTGATCTGCCGCTCGATGCTGATGTTGAACTGGTGGATCAGCCCGTTCTTGGTTTGCATCGGGTAGCCGGTCACGCTCTGGCTGGGAACCGTCGCCGACACGCCGCCCGAGGGGAAGGGGTTGGGCATCTGAAACAGCGGTACGCCGCCCGTGATCGTGTTGAAGTAAGTCTCGCTGATCTGAAACGGCCCGCCTCCTTGCACGCGCACGAGCCGGCCGAGGAATTCGTTGAAAATGCCATAGCCGCCGCGCAGCACGGTCGCGTCGTTGATCCGGTAGGCGACTCCGATCCGGGGCACGAGGTTTCGCAGGTCCGGTTTCGGCACGACATCGCCGGTGACGACCTGGATGGTTTTCGGGTACAGCGGACTGACGCGCGACAGCGCCGCCTGCGGCACGATCACATTGCCCGTCGCCGGATCCCAGTTGAACATCAGGCCGTCGTCGAACGTCGTGGCGCTGAAGCGGTCCCAGCGCAGCCCGTAGTCGAGCGTGAGCCGGTTGGTGACCTTGAAGGCGTCGGTGATGAACAGCCCGAGCTCCTTGGACGTGCGCTTGCGGTTCACCAGCGGGTTCAGGCGCGTGCTGCTCAGCGGCAGTCCGAGCATGAAATCGGCATACGCGTTGGCCGAAAAGGCGCCATTGAAGCGAAAGCTGCCGAAGTTCTCATTGGGCACTTGGCCGTTGAAGTTGTTATAAGTGCGCAGCTCGCCGCCGATCTTGATCACGTGCCGGCCCTTGGCCCAGGTGACCGAGTCGGCGATGTTGAAGTTCACGTCCGAAATGAAACCGCCCTGGCGGATCGAAATCGAGCTGTAGCCGGAGATGTTGAAGATCGGCGAGCCGCCGGGCGTGTTGACGCCCGCCTGATTGACGCCTTGCAGGCCCAGCTCCTGCACGATCGCCGCCCCTGAGCCCGGCTGAAAGCCGTCGACCTCCTCGTTATCCTTGATGCCGTCGCGGTTGCCCCCGAACGTGAACACATGCACCACCGTGGGAGAGAAGACATGCGTGTCGGTAAACACCCAGGAATGGCTTTGCCGCAGCCGGGTCCAGTTGGTCGAAGGATAACTGCCCGCCAGCACGTAGCGCGGCAGATACCCTTGGATACGCCCGTAGAAGGAGTTCTTGTCCGACAGGCGATGGTCGATCCGCACCGAGAAGACGTCGGCGTGGAACTGGTCGTCCGGATAGGGGAACAAGTATCCGAAGTTGTTCACCAGAGCGTCGGGGCCTCCCCGGTTGGGCAGCGGGAAGAATCGGTCCTGGACCTTGAGCGCGACGTTGCTGCGGCGCGAACTCGGGATCACGTTGCCCGGGAAGGGCTGGCCGGTGAGCGGATCCTTGACGACGACCGGCGAACTCAAAGCGAGCAGTTGCGAGAAATCTCCCTGCCGCATCTTTTCCGTGGGCACCGGCCGGAGATTGAAGAAAGCACCGGGGACGCGCTCGACGTTCCAAAGCCCGTAGA
>JBBIMZ010000417.1:0-3947 GCA_037444135.1 Solibacteraceae bacterium | reverse complement strand
GCTCGCGCATGTTGTAGGCGGTGCTCCGGATCGTGCCGAAGCTCGGCTGCGGCGTCGAGGTCCGGCTGCCCCAGTTCACGTTCGGGCTGCCCCAGCTCGGATGATTGGGGAAGTTGAATGCCTCGAAACGGAACTGGAGCCGGTGGCCTTCGCGGATGAAGAAGTCCTTGAGCGTCGAGAAGTCCCACTGGAACGTCGACGGGCCGATGAGGCGGTTGCGGCTGATGTTGCCGAGCTCGCCGGCGGCCAGTTCGCGGAAAGCCTTGATGTTGAACCACTGGTTGGTCGAGCGCTGTCCTTTCGGGAGGTAGGGATCGAGGCCCGTGGCGTGCAGCCTCCAGTCGCCGAACGTGCCCGTGCCGGGCGCGTCCCAGCCGGCCTGGGTGTTCAGCGGACGGCCGCTCTGGATCGTGATGATCGAGCCGAGCTGCCAGCCGCCGAGCAACTGGTTGACCACGCCGCCCATGTTGGCCCAACGCTTGCCCTTGCCGAACGGCAGCTCCCACAGCGCGGAGGTGACGAACCGGTGCGGCGTGTTATAGGCCGAGTAGCCGTAGTCGCACCGGAGGCACCGGCTGTCCTGCGGGAAGATGTCGGCGTAGTTGCCGCGAATGGCGCTGGCCGAATCGAGCGCCTTCGACCAGGTGTAGCTGACCAGCGCCGTCAGCCCGGAGGCCCACCGGCGCGTGAGCTTGGCGCTCAGGCCGTTGTAGTTGCCCGTGCCTTCCGAGTGGACCGTCTGCAGGACGTTGTACTCGGGGAACGGCGCGCGGCTGGCGTAGGTGCCGACGCCGGGCACCGGGTAGTTGGTGTTCTGGAGCGCCTGGAGCTTGCGGTGCTGCGCGCCCTGATAGCCGATCTCGAGCGACATGTCGCGCGTGAGCTCGCGCTGGATGTTGAACAGGTATTGCATCGAGTAGCTCGTGACGACATTGGGCTTGACGCCCCAGAGGAACGGCCGCGGCGGCAGGATCCACGGGATGGTCGCCGCCGTCAGGAAGTTGCTGTAGAAGATGTCGGGAATTTGCGGATTGCCGGGTCGGGAAACGCGCCCGCCCATGCCGCGGTTCAGATCGAAGCGCGAGTTGCCGCTTTCGGCGGAGTAGAAAACGCCGAAGCCGGTGCGGAAGGACCATTTCGGGTTGGGGCTGTAGGCGATGCCAAAGCGCGGCGCGAAGTTGTTCGTGTCGGTGTGCACCAGGCGCTTGCCGAGGCGGCCGTCGCGGGCGGTGAGAATGCCCGGATAGCGGAAGGCCTTACCCTCGTAGAAATCGCCCGTGCCGGCCCGCACCAGGACCGGATGGAGGCTCATGTCGGGGACGTTCGGAGTCCAGATCAGATGAGGGGCGACGATGTTAACCATGTTCTCGAGCCGGTCGTAGTAAGGCTGGAAGAGCTCGTAGCGGAGGCCGAGGTTGAGCGTGAGCTTCGGGGTGAGGCGGAACACGTCGTCGATGAACAGGGCGAAGTTGTTGGCGACGAAATCGGATTCGGCCAGGGCGATGGCGGCTTCAGCGCGCGACAGGGTGCCGAGGAGCAGGTCGGCCGTCGAGTCGCCGCCGGTCAGCGTAGCCGGATTGGCCGTGTACTGGCCGTTGAACTCGAGCGAGCCGCGCGAAAACTCATTGCCTTTCTGCGGGTAGTTATCCCAGCGGTACTCGCCGCCGAAGCGGAACGAATGCTTGCCGTGAATCCAGGAGAAGTTGTCGGTGATCTGGAGAATGCGGTCGTCGACGATGAACGGACCGCTGGCGTCGTCGCCGAAGCCGCTCACGCCGACCAGTGCGGTTACGCGGGGAATGCCCCATGTGGTCGGGTCGGGCGTCTTCAGCCCCGGGATGCCGAGCTCGTCGACGACGTTGCGCTTGCCGGCCAGCTCGCGCTGGATCGAGTTATAGAACGGGATCCAGCCCATGCGGAACTCGTTGACGCGGTTCGGTGACAGGACGCGCGTGTTGCTGATCATCGCCTGCCAGGCATTGGTCGCCAGCACGCGGCCGTTCAGCTTCATCGCGGCGGCGAAGTCGAGCTCGTCGGTCCAGCTATAGCGGCCGAACCACTGCGAATTGCTGCTTTCGTTGAAATCGATGCGCAGGTTGAATTGATCTTTGTCGATCCGCCGCGGCTGGCTCACCTGATAGTTGTCGCGCAACACGGATGTGTTGATGTTCGGTTCGGGCCAGAACTCGAGGAGCTTGAGCGAGATGGGATCGAAGCGGCTCCTGGGGATCTGGTTGCCCGGATACGGGTCGCCGGTGAGTTTGCCGTCGACGAACTTGCGCGAAAACGGATCATAGAGCTGGGTCGTGCGATAGGAGAAGTCTCCGTTGCGAATGGCGACGGTCGGCGTGGTGTAAATGCCGTAGGTCGTGCGGCGCTCCCGGAAGCCCTCGAAGTTGGACATGAAGAAGAGCCGGTTGCGGCCGTTGTAGATCTTGGGGATCCAGACCGGGCCGCCGAGGACGAAGCCGTACTGGTTCCATCGGAAGGGGGCCTTGGCCGGCCTCGTGCCGATGAAGTCGTACTGGCGCGCGTCGAGCTTGTCGTTGCGATGGAACTCGTAGGCGGCGCCGTGGAACTCGTTGGTGCCGGGCCTGGTGGAGACGTTGATCTGGCTGGCGGCGCGGCCGAACTCGGCCGGGTAGACGCCGCTTTGCACTTTGAATTCCTGGAGGGCGTCGACCGAGGGAAGCATGATGTAGAGGTTGAAGTTGACGTCGGTGTTCTCGATGCCGTCGAGCGTGTAGTGGTTCCAGGTGCCGCGCATGCCGGAGACCGAGATGTTCTGCGTGCCGCGGTCGCCGCCCTGCCGCCCGGCGACTTGTCCCGGCGTGGCGAAGCCGTAGGTCACGTTCGGACTCAGCGAGACCAGTTGCAGAAAGTTGCGCCCGTTGAGCGGCAGGTCCACGATGCGCTTCTGTTCGATGACGGTGCCGGTGGTGGCGGTGTCCGTGTCGAGCAGGATGGCGCCGCCGCGCACCTCGACGCTTTCAGTGACTTCGCCGACCTCGAGCGTGACGTTGATGCGCGCCGTCTGTTGCACTTCGAGCCGGATGTCGCGGCGGATGACCGTGCGAAAGCCCTGCATCTCGACCTTGACTTCGTAAAGGCCCGGGATCAATGACGGGACCGTGTAGATGCCGGCCTCGTTGGTGGTGGTGACCCGCGTCGCGCTCGTCGCCTGGTTGGTGACGGTGACGGTGGCGCCGGGCACCACGGCCCCGGTGGCGTCGGTCACGATCCCTGCGATTTCACCGGCAGTCTGGGCGCCGGCGAGGAACGCAACGACAAGTGCCAGAAAAACGGTTGTTGCGACTTTCATGGGACATGACTCCTTCGAGCAAGTTCGACTAACCACACCCAATCCGGTTTCGGGTCTGAAAGCCCGTGGAAAGAGTATATGGCAAGACCGGTACAGTTTCAAGGGTTCTGCAGCGTTCTGCTGTTCCGATAACTGATATTATGTCAACTTCAGCTCCGCCCAAAAAAAGGCCCGCTTCCGCCTTCTCAACCGGAAGCGGGCCCAGAGGGAAGAAACACGCAACTCGAAGCCCGGTCAGCTTACCGGCCTCGGCCTGCACGCCCTCCCCGCGGCGAGCCTTCGCCAGAGCGACCGGCTCCGCCGCCACTGCGCGGTGCACCGCCGAATACCGGGTCTCGGCGACCGGGACTGTCCCCGCCGGCCCGTCCGCCGACACCCCAGCGAGGGCTCGGCCCGGACTCGCCCAGCCAGCCTCCTCGGGATGGGGACGAGCTGCCGATACGGGGGCTCGGTCGTTCGCGGACGATTGGAGGGCTGATGGGCACGGCCTCGCGGGATCCGCCACGCTCCGGGCCCCAGAGCGGAGGCCGTACCCGCTCGGAGCTCTCCCGGCCGCTCCGCTCGCCCGGTTCGATTCCTCGGCCCCGGCCGAATCGTTCCCAGCCGCCCGGCGAACGACCCGTAT
>JBBIMZ010000416.1:0-3960 GCA_037444135.1 Solibacteraceae bacterium | reverse complement strand
GAAGATGTCCGGCTCGTCCGCGAGGGCGGCATCGGCATCGGCGATGGTGGAGCAGTCGCCGGCGAGGCTCAGCCCGGCCACGCCCGCCGCCGCCTCGCAGACGAGACGGCGCCGGATCCGCTCCGGGTCGACCTCCAGCTCGAGCGCCACCGCGGCGGCGGCCGCGGCGTTCAGTACGTTGTGAACCCCCGGGATGTTGAGCCGGAAGGGTCCGAGGCTGCGCCCGCGAACGCGCAGCTCGAACTCGGAACCGGACGGGCCGGGATGCACCTCGCGCACCCGCAGGTCGGCCTGCGCGCTGGCGCCGTACGTGATCGTGCGCCGCGTGATGCGCGGGATCAGCCGCTGCACCTGCTCGTCGTCCAAACACAGCACCGCCGCGCCGTAGAACGGGATCTTGTTGGCGAAGTCGGCGAAGGCCTCCAGGATCCGCTCCAACGAGCCGTAATGGTCCAGATGTTCCCGGTCGATGTTCGTGATCACGCCGATGATGGGCGCCAGCTTCAGGAACGAGCCGTCGCTTTCGTCGGTTTCGACCACGAGGAAATCCGACGAGCCGACCCGGGCGCCGGCGCCGCCCATCGCGCTGACGCGTCCCCCGACGACGACGGTGGGATCCAGCCCGGCGTGGCTCAAAATCGCCGCGATCATCGATGTGGTCGTCGTCTTGCCGTGACTGCCGGCCACGGCGATGCCGTACTTCAAGCGCATCAGCTCGGCCAGCAGTTCGCCCCGCGGAATCACGGGGATCTGGCGGCGGCGGGCTTCCTGCACCTCGGGGTTGTCTTCGGGCACGGCCGATGAGACGACGACGACCTTGGCGTCGCCGAGGTGGGATGGATCGTGCCCCTGGTAGATGCGCGCCCCGAGCGAAGCCAACCGGTCGGTGGTGGGCCCTAGGCGCAGGTCCGAGCCGCTGATTTCGTAGCCCAGGTTCAGCAGCACCTCGGCGATGCCGCTCATGCCGATGCCGCCGATGCCGACGAAATGGAGGTGCTGGGGCTTAAAAAACATTTTAATATGATATTGTTTCTTGCGTGCCTCCCCCGCGTCAAGCCCGCCCGCCCGCCAACGGCAATCCGGATCAGTTCCGCGCACCGAGTTCCTCCAGAATGTCGGCCGCCCGGCGGGCCGCCCCGGGACGGGCCAGCTTCCTCGCCGCCTCGCCCATCCCTTCGAGCCGCCCGGGCTCGCGCGCCAGTGCCGCCACCTCCTCGAACAGCCTCGGCCCGGTCAGTTCGCGGTCCAGAACCAGCCGCGCCGCCCCCGCGGCGGCGAACGCCTCGGCGTTGCGAAGCTGGTGGTCGTCGGCGGCGTAAGGGAACGGCACCAGGATGGAGGGCTTACCGGCGGCGGCCAGTTCGGCGACCGCCCCGGCCCCGGAACGGCACACGACGAGATCGCTTCGCGCGAAGGCGCCGGGCATGTCATCGATGAACGGAACCAGTTCGCCGGCCAGTCCGCTCGCGGCGAAGGCGGCGGCCAGCTCGTCGAAGGCCGCCGGACCGGTCTGGTGGATGAAGCGCACCGCCAGTGAGCCGGAGGCGAACAGCGGCCAGCTCTCGCGCGCCGCCTCGTTCAGGCGCCGCGAGCCTTGGCTGCCTCCCGTGATCAGCACCGTCAGCACCGCCTCGCGAGGCTTCGGCGGGAGGGCGAAAAACTCCTCGCGCACCGGCAACCCCGTCACTTCCCACTTGCCGGCGGGGAAAAAACGCCCCGCTTCGGGAAAGCTCAGCAGCGCGCGCGAGATGCACCGGCCGAGCCGCCGGTTGGTGATGCCCGGCATCGCGTTCGGCTCCATCACCACCAGGGGCAGCCGGCGCAGGCAGGCGGCCAGCGCCACCGGACCGGCGGCGAATCCCCCCATGCTGAAGACGGCCGCCGGGCGGTGTCGGCGCAGCAGCCGGCCTGCCTGAAGCACGCGCCAGGGCAGCTCGAGCAAAGTGCGGCCGGCCTCGGAGAAGCTGACGCGCTTCAGCCTCCCGATTTCGATGCACTCCAGCGGGAAGCCTTCCGGAGGCACCAGGCGCGCCTCCAGCCCCGAGCGCGTGCCCACGAACACGACGCCATGCCCGCGGCGGCGCAGCTCCCGCGCCACCGCCAGCGCCGGAATCACGTGGCCGCCGGTGCCTCCTCCGGCCATCAGAAAGACTTTTCTCCTTTCATCGCGCACGTTGACTGACGTTCAGCAGCAAGCCGAGCATGATCATGCTGCTCAGCAGCGAGCTGCCGCCATAGCTGATGAGCGGCAGCGGGATTCCTTTCGTCGGGCCCAGATCGAGCGCCACGCTCATGTTGATCAGCGCCTGGAAGACGATGGAGACGGTGATGCCCACCGCCAGATACCGGCCGAACTCGTCGAGCGCCGCCCAGTACAGCCGGAAGCCCCGGAGCAGGATCAGCATGAACGCGGCCAGCACCGCCAGCGTCCCCACCAGCCCGAGCTCCTCGCCGATGATGGCGTAGATGAAATCCGTATGCGCCTCCGGCAGAAAGCCCAGCTTCTGATTGCCCTGCATCAGCCCGGCGCCGAAGACGCCCCCGGCGCCGAAAGCCACCGTCGCCTGTTCGGCCTGGTAGCGGGTGTCCGGCGGGGCCTTGCCGCTCTGCGCATAGCGCTTGACGGCTCCGCCCGGGTCGATGCGGTCGAGCATCTTGAATTCCGGATCGATCCAGTGGAGCACGCGCAGCAACCGGTAGGGCTCGGAGACGATCGCCGCCGAGACCGCGATCACCGTCAGCACCGCCGCGATCCGGAAGTAGCGGCGGTTCATCCCGGCGACGAAAAAGACTGCGCCGGAGATCGCCATCAGCACGACGCCGGTGCCGAGATCGGCCTTGACGACCATCGCCGACAGCAGCGCGATCGCCAGCGCGGGCGGCAGCAGCGTCCGCGCGCTGTTGATTTCGGCCGCGCGTTCGGTGACGTACCAGGCCAGGAACACGATCAGGGCCGGCTTGGCGAATTCCGAAGGCTGGAGGCTCAACGGACCGAGCCGCAGCCAGCGATGATGCTCCCGGTCGGCAAAGTACACCGCGATCAGAAGCGCCATCACCAGCCCGAGCGCGACAAACGCCCAGCGCTCGGAGCGCAGCTTCCGGTAGTCCCACTGGCTGACCGCCATTAGCGCGCAGAAGGCCAGCACGGCGGCCGCAGCCTGCCGGACGAAAAAGAAATGCGCGCCGCCGCCGTAGCGCGCCTGGGCCACCACCGAGGAAGCGCTGAAGACGAACACCAGGCCCAGAGAAACCAGAAACAGCACCGTCAGAAACAGCGGCCAGTCCATCTTCAGGCGCACCGGCTTTCCTCCAGGGCTGCGACCAGGGCCTTGAAGACGCGGCCGCGATGCTCGAAGTCTCGAAACTGGTCGAAGCTGGCGCAAGCCGGCGCCAGCAGAACGGTATCGCCCGGCGCCGCGCGCCGCGAGGCTTCCCCGACAGCCGCTTCGAGCGTGCCGCAGTCGATCAGAAGTACGGCCCCTTCGAGCGCGGCCGAGATCTTCGGGGCGGCGCTGCCGATCAAGAGCGCCGCGCGAGCCTTGCGCGCCAGCGGCTCGCGCAGCGGCCCGTAGTCAAAGCCTTTGTCCTTGCCGCCGAGGATCACCCACAGCGGCCCCGTGAAGGCGTCCAGCGCCTTGAGCGTGGCGTCGACGTTGGTCGCCTTCGAATCGTTGTAGTAGGCCACGCCCCCGACGCGCCGCACGAACTCGAGGCGGTGCTCGACGCCGGGGAAGCTCCGCACGGCGTCGGCGATAGCCTCGGGCGCCACTCCCGCCAGGTGCGCCGCCGCAGCCGCCGCCATGACGTTTTCGAGATTGTGACGGCCGCGCAGGGGAACCTCGCGCGTCTCCAGCAACCGCCGCCCTTCCAGTACGACCCACCCGTCTTCGAGCCAGGCGCCGCTCGCCGGCCGCTCGGCGGAACTGAACCAGACCGGATTGGCTTTCAGCCGCGCGAACT
>JBBIMZ010000415.1:0-4016 GCA_037444135.1 Solibacteraceae bacterium | reverse complement strand
GCAGTTGCCGGGCTTGTCGGAGCGGTAGTTCGGGTGCATCGGGCAGTGGTAACCGGTCGGCTTCTTGGCCTCCTTGGCGATGCGGGCGTTCCTCCAGGAGTCGTACCAGCCGCCGATCCCCCAGCCGGCCGCGATGCCGGCAGCAAGCAGCGTGACGGACCAGAGGATGCGTGCAGGTTTCATATCATGCCCCCTCAGTGAACCAGCGGACGCGCGGTCATCTCTTCCAGGCGCGCCAGCGCTAGGTAGAGGTTCTGGAGCTCTTCGTAGTAATTCATCTGGTATTCGACGACCGTGATGTAATTCGTGAGCACCGTAAGGAAGTCCACCGCCCCGGTCTCATAGGCGGCCAGCGAAGATTCCAGCGTCAGCGCCGCCTGGGGGATGACCGTCTCCCCGTAAAGGCGGACCAGCTGCTCGGAGGTCTGCGCCATCAGGTAGTCGTCTTGAATGCGGAAATGCAGGTTCTGGTTGGCGGCCTCGTATGCCCGCCGCGACCCGACCAGCGTCTGCGCCTGTTCGGTAACGGCCGCACGCTGCTTCCGGAAGAAGTACAGGGGAATCTTGAAGTCCGCCCGGAACATGAACATGTCCGGCATGCCGCCCATGTTGTAGTAGCCGCCGTTCAGCGTGAAGTCAGGATAGTAGTCTTTGCGCGCCAGGTTCAAGGCGAGCTCGGCGCGCTGGATCATCTTCTCGTCGCGGCGCAGCATCGGGGAGTTCTCCCTTGCGGCCGCATAGAGCTCTTCGAGCGTCGCCGGGACGGACCGGGGAACCAGGTCCGCCGGGCGCGGCAGCGGGGAGCCGGGCGGCCGGTTCACGAGGCTGTTGATTTCGGCCTGGCGGGCTCTCTGTTCGCGCTCCAGCTGAACTTTCCTGGTCTCGAGGATCGAAATCTGGGTCTGCGCCTTCAGCACGTCCTGCTGGGCGGCCTTGCCCACCGCGTAGCGGGCTTCGGCGATGCGCAGGAACCTCCTGAGCAGCTCGAGATTCCGATCGATCACGCCGGCGGCGGCGAACGCCCAAGCGCGCCGGTAATAGGCCTGCTTCAGGCGCGAGACGACGCTCAGCTGGACCTGCTGATAGTTCTGCCATTCGGCCTCGGCCTCTTTGAAGGCCATGTCGCCGGCGAGCTTGCGCTTGCCGGGAAATGGAAACTCCTGCGCCACCATGAACCCGATCTGGCTGGTCGGCTGCATCCCTAAACCGGCGCCGGGCCAAGGGCGTCCGCTGCTGTTGTATCCGGGCGAGAACATCGGATCGGGCAGGCTGCTCGCCTGGCTCGGTCTCTGGCGGGCCGCCTCGTATCGCTTCTGAGCCGCCCGGATCTCGGGGTTGTTCGACAGGGCTTCCTGAATCAGCGCGTCGAGTTCACTACCGCCTTCCTCGCCGCGCAAGAAGGCAGGCAACACCAAGAGCAGCAGCAAAGATCGGATAGGGCGCTTCATCGGTAATTCGCGTGCCAAAACCTGCTCATCCGGCTTGAGATGAGGCACGCGGCCTGCCAAGCGGGCGCGGCGCCTGAATCGAGCAAGTTACGGTCGCCGCCTGTGCCGGCAGAGGGCCGAATCTGCCGCATTTGCGGCAACGGTTGCCCGAAATGAGGCGGCCACTTTTTGGGATACAAACCGCGCGCAGCAGGACTATAATTGACGCATGCGGGGCAGAGGGCTGGTCTTGCTGCTCTGGGGGATGGGACTGGCGGCAAACAGTCAGGTTGGCGAGGACTCCGAAGCGCTTCTCGAACGGATCCGCCTTCGCGCGCGGGCAAATTTGAACCGGCTGCCCGATTACGTCTGCGTGCAGACGGTCGAGCGGTTCCACCGCGCCGAGCCGCAGGCTGACTTCGCGGCCGTCGATACGCTGCGGCTGGAAGTGGGCTTGGTCGGCGACCGCGAACTGTTCGCCTGGCCCGACGCGGCGCGGTTCTCAGAAAAGGACGTGACCGAGCTCGTGCAGCGGGGCACAATCGGCAACGGCGCTTTCGCCTTGCACGCGCGCAACGTCTTCCTGTCCGGCGCTCCGCGCTTCGAATTCCGGGGCGAGGAACCGGTTGGCGGCCGGCGGGCATTCCGCTTCGACTTCGAGGTGCCGCTCGAGCGCAGCACTTACCGGCTGCGCGTGCCGCCCTACCAGGCCCTCGTCGCCTTTCACGGCGCCCTCTGGGCCGATGGCGAAACGCTGGATCTGATCCGGCTGCGCGTCGAGGTCGACGACGCTCCGCCCGAACTCGGCGTGGCGCACGCGGCCAGCGAGATGAACTACCAGCGCGTGCGAATCGGCCAGGAGGAGTTTCTGCTGCCGAGTTCCTCCTGGCTCGAAATGGTTTCGACGGCCGGCGAGACCAGCCGTAACCGGACGACGTTCCGCGATTGCCGCCAATTCACCGCCGAGTCCAGCATCTCCTTCAGCCGGCCGCCGGCCGCGCCGGAGCCCGCCCGAACGAAGCGGGCGCTTCCTCCGAGGACGGTGCTGGAGCTTGAACTCGAGACGGAGATTGACCCGGCCAAGGCAGCGCTCGGAGATCCCGTCCGGGCCGTCGTCATCCGGCCGGTGAAAGAAGGCGGCCGGGTGCTGGTTCCCGTCGGCGCGGTCGCCTTGGGTCGCCTGGTGCGCCTGGAACGTCAGGAGCAGCCGCTGGAGCATTACATCATCGGCCTCGAATTCCACACGCTGGAAGCCGGCGCCACACAGGCACAGTTGCGGGCGACGATGCGCAAGGCCGGGCCTTCGGCCGGGCTGATCGAGCAGGCCAGGCGCCTGGACCCCACCTTCCAGCCCCGGCGGAAAAAGCCGTTCATGCAGATCTTGGTCAATGAGCAACAGCGCGGACAGGGGATCCTGCACTGGCGGGCCAAGTACCCGGTGGTGGCCAAAGGCCTGAGAATGCGCTGGGAAATCGAGCCCTGAGGCGCCCGCCTAGCGGATGATCTGCGCCCGGAAGACGAACAGGCGCGTCCGCGGATCTTCGTAGACGTTCGCCGGAAGCCCCGCCTTCTGCGCCAAAGCGTCGAGAAAGTCGCGGGGCGTCCAGCTCCGCCCTTCCGCCACTTGAGGCAGCAGCAATCCGGAACGTCCGCCGGACCGCAGAAAGCCGCCGTCGCGGTGGACGCGGAAGCGGGCCGGATCGCGCAGCCACTTCATCGGCGAGAGAATCGAGATTTCGACCTCGATCCCCGTCTCATCCGGGCGCACCGGCTCGAAGCGAGAATCCTCGAGGGCGGCGGCGAGCGTAAGTTGCGGAATCGCCGCAGCCAGCGGCTCCGGCTGCGCGCAGCGGCCGACACATCCCCGCAGACGGCCGTTCCGGTGAAGCGTGACGAACGCGCCGGCCCGGCGGGTCAAGGCGGCGGAACCGCCGGCAGGGGGCACCGGCTCGGCTTTGCCGGTCTGTTGGTAATGGCGCAGCGTCGCCCGGGCGCTTTCGAGCAGCACGCGCTGGTCCTCTTCTCCGAGCAGGAAACTCGGCCACGGGAAGTAGCCGAGCGCGGCGTAGCTGACTGAGTGGCCATAGTCGCCGGTGATCTCGCCGGAAGTCTGATAATCCAGCGTCGTCTGGAAGCTATCCTCGGCGAGCGGGGACAGCCGCAGGGTTTCGAGCAGGAATGCGATCGGCTCACGGCCGCACACGGTGCCGCCGGCGCTGTCGAGCACCTTCAGGAACAGATCCGGGTCCAGGCTTCCGGCGGCTTCGATGAACCCCTCATCGAGCAGCTCCAAGCGCATGCCGACCGAAGCATCGCACGGGAACGGTTTAAAGTGGAAGGCGTCGCCGTAATGGGTGAAGTCGGAGCTGGCCAGCACGATGCGGTCGGGCCCGAGAACCTCCCGCAGCGACTGCGCCGCCACGCGCCGCTGCGCCGGCGACAGCGACGAAAGATAGATCGGCACGATCGCCGCCTCCGGAGCGGCTCGCTGGAGCAGCGGGAGCTGAATCTCGATCGAATGGTCGCAGACGACGTCCTCGCGCAGCGAGCCAAAACCCGGCCGGGCGAGCAGTTCGGCCGCCGTCTCCG
>JBBIMZ010000414.1:0-4021 GCA_037444135.1 Solibacteraceae bacterium | reverse complement strand
GGTGATCTGCTCGGAGCGGCTCCGGCCGTGCAAATACCAGATGTCGACGTAATCGGTCCCCAGTTCCCGCAGGCTGATTTCGAGTTCCTCCAAAGCCGAGGCTTTGTCGCCGCCACGGGTCTTGGTGCCGATCAAAACGCTCTTGCGGCGGGCCTTGAGCGCCGCGCCGACCATGCGTTCGTTGTTGCCGCCCTGATAGCCCCGCGCCGTGTCGAAGAAGTTGATGCCGAGCTCGGCCGCCTTCTCGATCACGCTGGGATCGGACGTGATCATGCAGCCGAAGCCGACGCTGGTAACCTTCAGGCCCGTGCTGCCCAGCGTGCGGTACTGCAATTCCGAGCCCGCGGCGCCGGTCGGCCGCAGCGCCGGCGGCGTGGCCAAAGTCGCGGCCAGGAAAGCGCGGCGAGATGCGAGCTGCTCCATAAGGCCTCCCCCTCAAATCTATCGCACTTTCGGGTGTGAAAATCACCAGCGGGCCGGACGGTCGCCATCGCCGCCGGCGCGTCCTCCGCATCACTCCTTAGCCCCTGCGCGCCTGAGGAGCTCCTCCAGGCGGCGATCGCCTTTCTCGATCGCCAAGGCGAGTGGAGTCCGCCCGTCGTTGTCCCGAGCGGAGACATCGGCCCCCCTGTTAAGCAGCACCTCCACCAGCACCGCATTCCCCTGAACCACGGATTCGGTGAGCACCGTGCCCGATTCGGTCCGGACGTTGGGATCGGCGCCTTGAAAGAGCAGCTCGGCTGCCAGTTCGTTCTGCTGGCCCATCACGGCCAGCGACAGGGCCGTGGCGTCGCCGGCGTCGCGGGCGTTCACGTCCGCTCCCCCGGCGAGCAGCGCCCGGACCACTTCGGCGAACCCGTCGGCGGCCGCGGCCATCAGCGCGGTCCGGCCGCTCTCGTCGGCCGCATTGGCCGAGGCGCCCTTGGCCAGCAGCAGCTCGACGAGTCTGGCGTCGCCCCGCTTGGCGGCCAGCAACAGTACGGGTCCCCGCTGAGTGAAAGCGTTGGCGTTGGCGCGAAACTGGAGCAACAGTTCCGTGATCTCCCGCTCGCCGGTGTCGACGGCAATCGACAGCGCCGTCTCTCCGTCGCCGAGTTTCAGGTTCGGATCGGCGCCGCGGTTTAGCAATTGCAGCACCGCGCCGAAGTGACCGGCCGAGACGGCGGCCGTCAACGCCGTCTGGCCTTCCGCCGAAATGAGATTGGGTTTGGCCTTGGCATCGAGCAGCGCATCGATCAGACCCACGTCGCCCGCCTCGGCGGCCCAGATGAGCGCGGTCTTGCCGTCCGGCGGGGCGAGATTGGCGTCGGCGCCGCGGCGGAGCAACGCCTTGGCCGCCTCCCGGCGTTGGTTGGCCGCGGCAAGCACCAGGCAGGTCTGTCCCAGCTCATTCGCGGTGTTCGGATCCGCTCCCTGCTTCAGCAGCGCTTCCACCTGCGCGGCGTCGCCGCCCGCGCACGCCTCAAGCAGCGCCCGCCGCGCGTCCCCGGCGGCTGCCGCCGGCAGCAGCGCCAGCCATACAAGCCCGATCGTGCGCCCGAGTTTCATCTGGGTTGCTCGTACGGCCGCGGCGGCAAGCCGCGGCAGTAGAACGACTCGCGGGGCACGCGGTAGGCGATGGCCAGTTGCGGCGTTTCGAGCCGCGCGTGGTCTCGAATGCGCGATTCGAGCAGCCAGTCGAGCGCCGCGCTCGCGAGCAGGGTTCGCTCGGCCGGGTAAGTCGCCACACCCGTTGCGAACATCCTCTCGATTCTCTGCACCAAGCAGGCGAAGTGCCAGTACGGGCGCCGATCCTCGGCCCACATGAGCGTGGAAACGGGCTGCGGCTCACCCTCCACTTCGATCGCCACCGTGAAGTCGCTGACCCCGCCGGTGAGCAGGAAGGCGGTGGCCTCCAGACCGTCGCGGTACTCGAGCAGGAAGGCCGCCGGTTCTTTCACCAGCGAACGCAGATCGCCGGCGCGGCGCGTCAGGCTCCTCGAGAGCGCCTCTTCGAACAGCCGGTGAGCCCACGCGGTCCGGTCAAGGTACCGCCAGACCGCCTCGCGCTCCAGGCACTGAACGGCCCGAATGCCGGTCTCGCCGCCGCGCCGCCGCTCGACCATCGCCTGCAAACTCTCGAGCAGGTGGAAGCCATAAATGTCCAGCCCGCTGTAGCTGATCGCCACCGCCCGCCGCGCCGGCGCACCCCACTCGAGGTCGACGTCCGGCCGCCGGTAGGTCACCGGAATCGACGAGCCGGCCATGAAGGCGAAGTTGAGCTCGCGGGCGATCTCCACCATCCGCCGCGCCTTGATCCAACTGTAGGAGAGGTGCTTGTCGTTGAACACCGGCACGGAACGGCCGCTGCGCCGGAACACGTCCGTGATCTCCAGGAACATCTCAAATCGCGGATACAGCGTCTGGAGCTTGTCGTTGACCGGATAGTCGCCGTGCTCGCCGATCAACAGCACACCGTCGACGGCCAGCCGGTCGCCGCCGAGCGTCAGCGCCTCGTAGATCGTTCGATAGAGCGGCACGCCGTGCTTGCGCGACATCTCGCGGCTCAGGTCATCCTTCGGCGTCTGCGCCACGAACATCGACGCGATCCGCGACTCCGGCCGCGGCGGCCGGCCGTCCTGGTTGTAACCTTCCAGATACTTGCCGACGATGACGTCCGCATGCGAGTTCGGCCGGTAGACCGTCATGACCGCCGCAATCTTCCGCGGCTCGGCCGCCGCCCGGCCGGTCCCCGCCGCAAGAGCGGCCGGGAGCGCCTGAGCCAGAAAAATTCTGCGAGTCATGCCCTGCGCCCCTGGCCGCCGTGGCCGCGCTGGAAGCGCACCGAAAAGATGAAGGCCACCAGAGCGAACTCGCCCAGCGCGAAGATCGAGTCGCCGGGCACGCGCATCCACCGCAGCGTTTGCATCAGCGGCGTGCCGAGGAATTCCGTGCTCCGCGCATACCAGTAGCCCCGGTCGACCGAAGCCCACGTTTGCAGCAACCCGACCGGCAGCAGGCTGCCGACGCACATCGCCAGCAGCCCGATGTTCATCGCCCAGAAGGCGAACCTCAACCATCTCTCGTTCCATGCGGCTTCCGGCGCCAATGCCCGCAAACACACCAGCATCAGACCGATGCCCAGCATGCCGTAGACGCCGAACAGCGCGGCATGGCCGTGCACCGGCGTCGTGTTCAGCCCCTGCATGAAATACAGCGCGATCGGCGGGTTGATCATGAAGCCGAACAATCCGGCGCCCACCATGTTCCAAAACGCCACGGCGACGAAGAAGTAGATCGGCGATAGCGCTCGGCCCATGGCGTGAGTTTTCGCCGCCGCAAATCCTCGACCGCCGACAGTCCCATCAGAGTCAGCGGAACCACTTCGAGCGCGCTGAAGACTGCACCCCAGGCCAAAGCCACCGTGGGCGTGCCGGCAAAGTACAGGTGGTGGCACGTGCCGATGATGCCGCCCGCCAGGTAAATCGTCGCCGAGAGCAGGGCCGTGCGAGCCGCCAGCAGCGGCCGGATCAGTTGCAAGCGCGCAAAAAAGAAGGCGATCACCGTCGTGGCGAACACCTCGAAAAATCCTTCCACCCACAAATGAACCACCCACCACCGCCAGTATTCGACCATCGACAGATGCGAGTGCCGTCCCCAGTTCAAGCCCGCTCCGTAAAACAGCCTGATCGCACCGGCCGAGAGCACGAACAGCCACAGCAGCGGCTTGTGCTCGCCGCTTTGGCGCAGGGCAGGCCGCACGGTGCGCACTACCAGCCCGAACCAGATCAGCAGACCCAGGAACAACGGCACCTGCCAGCCGCGTCCCAGGTCCAGGTACTCGTAGCCTTGATGACCCCAGTAGAAGGAGACCTCGTCGCTGAGGCGGTTCTTCACGCTCAGCCATTGCCCCAGCAGCGAACCGGCCACGATCACCAGCAGCGCCCCGAACAACAGACTCACTCCGAGCCGCTGTCCGCGCCGCTCGTGCCCACACACCCGCGGCCCGATGAACAGGCCCGACGCCAGCCACGCGCTCGCG
>JBBIMZ010000413.1:0-4030 GCA_037444135.1 Solibacteraceae bacterium | reverse complement strand
CTCCCTCAAGAACCGGTTGCGCCGCGCCGTGAACTGGCGCCGCTTTTCCCGCTCGTCGGGCGCCGGTCTTTTCAATTCGGGCAGAGGCGCTTGCGCGCGTTCGGCTAGGTCAGATTCGGAGAGCCGCTTCGCCAGAGGCTCGGTGCTGAGCCGGACCGGCGGCGGCTCGTCGATGAGAACGATCTTGCCGCTCAGCCGGCCGCGGTGCTTGGCCAGGTGGGCGGCGGAGTTGAGGCCGGCGAGGACCGGCTCACCGCGGACCGGGCCGTTCGTCGGCGGCGTCCAGGCGAGCGGGAAGCCGATCAGCGGGGCGTAGGCGGGCTCGACCAGGTGGGCCGCAAAGCGCGTGTAGGACCAGCCGCGGCCGAATGCGAACGGCTCCTGTCTCGCCTCGGAGACGCCGTATTCCTTCAGCCGGGCCAGAACCCAGTCGGCCGCCGCCCGGTGCTGCGGCGAGTTGGTCACGCGCGGACCGATCACATCGGTCAGATAAAACAGGTGTTCCATCACCCGGGAGTTCTCGAACGCCTCTGCTTTGATGCGGTGAATGACGGCCAGATCGGCCCGGTCTTCGGCGCCGAGACCCCCGGCGAGGAAACAGACAAAGAGCAGGACCATTTCGGCTACAATCTGAGGGCGCTTGCGGATCACGACGTCAAAAGAGAATTATCTCAAGGCGATCCTCGAAGCGGAGGCCGAGGGGGAGACCGTGATCGCGGCGACGCTGGCGCGCTGGCTGAACGTTTCCGCTCCCGCCGTGGCCATGGCGGTCCGGCGGCTCGAGCGCGACGGGTTGATCGCGGTCCGCAAGTCCGGCCAGATTCTGCTCACCGCCGCCGGCCGCGAGATCGCCGTCCGGCTGTTTACCCGCCACCAGTTGATCGAGCGGATGCTCACGGAAATCTTCGGCATGGAGTGGTACAAAGTGCACGAGGAGGCCGAACAGCTCGAGCATGCCGTCTCGGGGGATTTCGAGCGCCTGCTCGTCGAGAAGCTGGGCGTCGGAGGCGTGTGCCCGCATGGCAGCCGGATGGGCCTGGAGTCGGCGCGCGAGCGCCGCGAGCGGGGCTGGCGGCCGCTCACGGAAGTCACACCGGAAGCCTCCGTCGAAGTCACCAGCATCTTCGAGCGCGACCGCTCCCTGCTCGAGTATCTGGACCGGCTGGCCATCCGCCCCGGGGCCGCGCTCGAAGTCCTGGCGCACAACGTCGATCAGACTCTCACGCTGCGCGTCGCCGGAAAGCTGGTGCAACTCGGGCGCGCGGCCGCCGCCCGCGTGTGGGTGAAACCGGCGGAAGGACGCTGAGCGCGGTCTTCAACTGCGCGCCGGCGACAGCAGCGCCCGGAAATATTCGATCGTGCGGGACAGGCCGTCTTCGAGTTGCGTCCTGGGCTCCCAGCCGAGCAGCCTCCGCGCTTTCGAAATGTCAGGGCAGCGGCGCCTGGGGTCATCCTCGGGCAGCGGGCGGAAGTGAATCGGCGAGCGGCTGCCGGTTAGGCGCAGCACCAGCCGCGCGAAGTCGAGTACCGTGATCTCGACCGGGTTGCCCAGATTGACCGGATACGGCTCGCCGGCGTCGAGCAAGCGGCGCAGGCCCTCGACGAGGTCGTCGATGTAGCACAGGCTGCGCGTTTGCGAGCCGTCGCCGTTGACCGTCAGCGGCTCTTCGCGCAGCGCCTGATTGATGAACGAGGGCGCCAGCCGGCCGTCGGCGGCGTCCATGCGCGGGCCGTAGGTGTTGAAGATGCGGGCGATCGCGGTCGGCAGGCCGTACTCGCGGTGGTAGGCCATCGTCAGCGCTTCGGCGTAACGCTTGCTCTCGTCATAACAGGACCGCGGCCCGACGGGGTTGACGTTTCCCCAGTAGGTTTCCCGCTGCGGGTGCTCGAGCGGGTCGCCGTAGCACTCCGACGTCGAGGCGAGCAGAAAGCGCGCTCCTTTGCGCCGGGCCAGCTCCAGCATGTTGCGCGTGCCCGCCGATCCGGCCAGAAGCGTCCCGATGGGGTGGCGCAGGTAGTGCACAGGGCTGGCGGGTGAGGCCAGGTGGAGCACAGCGTCCACCGGCCCGTCGACGTCCACCGGTTCGGTCACGTCGCAGGTCCGGAATTCAAATCCCGGCCTGCCTTCCAGATGGGAGAGGTTCTCCCGGGCGCCGGTCAGCAGGTTGTCGAGCGCCACTACCGAATGACCTTCGGCCAGGAGGCGGTCGCAGAGGTGGGAGCCGATGAAACCGGCCGCCCCGGAGATGACAAAGCGCACTTTGTTCATTCTAGCGAAACGGCCCGGCGCGGGCGGGCGGAATGCTACAGTCGTGGTTTCGCCATGCAGAATCCGTCGGCGCTCGAGAAGCTGATCCTCGCGCTGGCGCTGGCCGGCTCGCTGGTGCTCGCGTGGCGCCGCTTCCGGCGCGTGCTGGCGGCGATCCTGAGCTCTCGCCCCGACCCCGCGTTCCGGCTCCGGCCGCTCGGTCCCCGTCTGGCCCGGTTTGCCTCCGAGGTTCTGATGCAAAGCAAGGTCATCCGGGAGCGGCCGGCCGCAGGCGTGGCCCACGCCGTCGTCTTCTGGGGATTTTGCGCCTTTGCTCTGGCGACGGTGAATCACTTGGCGGCCGGATTCGGCCTGGAACTGATCTCGCGCGCGAGCGGCTTCGGCCGGGCTTATTTTGCCACCGTCGCCGGCTTCGCCGCCGCCGTCGCCGTCGCCATCACCGCTCTGGCGGTGCGCCGCTTCTGGGTCCGGCCCGAGTGGCTCGGCGAACTTTCGCCCGAATCCGGCTTGATCGAGCTCTTGATCTTCGTCCTGATGCTGACGTATCTGGCCGATTATCTCTCCAGCGGGCCCGGCCGCCTGCTCTGGTGGCTGCATACGCTGGCGCTGGTCGCATTCTTGCCGCTGATCCCCCGCACCAAGCATCTGCACCTGGTCCTCAGCCCGGCCGCCGTGTTTTTCAAGCGGGAGGGTTTCGGCCGGATTCCGCCGCTAGCCGGCGACGAGGATTTCGGACTGGATTCCGGCCGGGACGTCACTCGCCTGGCGGCGCTCGCCGCCTATACGTGCGTCGAGTGCGGGCGCTGCACGGAGCATTGCCCGGCTTACAATACCGGCAAGGAACTCAACCCCAAGCAGATCATCCTGGGCTTGCGCAGTTACCTGAACCGATACGGCGCGCGCGCCGCGCAGCCGCTCCTCGGAGTTCACCTGTCTCAGGAGGCTGTGTTTCAGTGCACCACCTGCGGCGCCTGCGAGCACCAGTGCCCGGTCGGCATCCAGCACCTGCCGCTGATCGTCGGACTCCGCCGCGGCGCCGTCAACACCGGCAAGTGGGAGGACGAGCACGGCACCAGGCTCTTTCTCGAGCTCGAGCGCCACGGCAATCCGCTCGGCTTGCCGGTCGCGGAACGGGAGAAATTCATCCGGCAGCTCGCGCTGCCGGGCTTCAGCGGTTCCGAGGAAGTCTGCCTGTGGCTCGGCTGTATGGGAGCGTATGATCCGCAGGGCCGCCGGATCGTGGCGGCGCTCGCGGGCGTGCTGCGCCACCTGGGGGTCAGCTTCGGAGTTCTCGATCGTGAAAAGTGCACCGGCGACGCCGCACGCCGCCTCGGTAACGACTTGCTGTTCGAGAAGCTGGCCCGATTCAATCTGGAACAGATCCGCAAGGCGGGCGTCAAGCGGCTTCTGTCGATCTGCCCGCACTGCGTCCGCACGATCTCCGAGGACTGGAGGCAGGTGGGCGAGGCGCCGCCCGTCGAGCATCACTCCGAACTGCTGGCTCGCCACGCGAACAGGCTTCCGGCCAGCTCCGGCGCGCGCAGCGTCACATTCCATGACGCCTGTTACTTGGGGCGGTACCGGGGCGTCTACGAGCCGCCCCGCCGGCTGGCGCGACGCTCCGGACCGCTGCGCGAGCCGCCGCGCACGCGCCGCCGCTCCTTCTGCTGCGGGGCGGGCGGCGGGCTCGTGTTCCTGGGCGAGGAGAAGGGCAAGCGGATCAGCGCCGAGCGCGCCGCCGAACTAGCCGCCACCGGCGCT
>JBBIMZ010000412.1:0-4034 GCA_037444135.1 Solibacteraceae bacterium | reverse complement strand
GGCAGCCCGGCGAGCGTGCTGCGGGCGTTGTTGGTGATGCCGGCGGTCAGCGCGCCGAGCTCGCGCGCCCGCTCGAGGACGAAATTCGTGTCCGTGGACTCGCCGGACTGGGAAATGCCGACCACCAAAGCCTCTCGCAGATCGAGCTCGGCGCGGTAGAGCGTGAAGATGGACGGCGCGGCCAGCGAGACCGGGATGCCCGTGGTGATTTCGAGCAAGTAGCGTCCGAACAGGGCCGCGTTGTCGGAGGTGCCGCGGGCGGCGAGCACGATCAGCTTCGGCCGCCGGGCTTCAACCCGGCGGCGAAGCTCCGCCACCGGGCGCGCCGCCCCGCCCAGCGTACGTTCGAGCACCGCTGGCTGCTCGCGGATCTCTTCGAGCATCTTCGACATCGCTTCTGAGCGTAGCAGGCCGCCGCTTCACATCGGAAGGGAGGGCCGCGTTTCCGTTCCGGTCCAGACGGGAACCGTGACCGTTTCCGTGGGCGGCAGGCTCACCAGATGCGGTTTGAGGACGATGAGAGTCTGGCTGGACTGGCGCTCTCGCGTTCTCTGCCGCAGCAGCGGCCCGAGCAGCGGGACTTGCGACAGGCCGACCAATCCCGACAACGCCCGGACTTCTTCGCTCCGCACCAGCCCGGCGACGAGCGCCCATTCGCCGTTGCGCAGCCGCGTCACGCCCTGGAACTTGCGGTTGGAAATCACCGGGATTCCGTTGATGGCCTGGCCGGCGAGCACCTTGAATTCGCTTTCGACCTCCAGAGTGACTTCGCTTGCGCCATGGACATAGGGCGTCAGCTTCACCACCATGCCCAGATCCTCGAAATTGAACGACGGCGGGGGGGTGTAGACCTTCCCCTCTCCTTCCACGCGGCCGAAGTAGCCGACGGTCATGATCGGGTACTTGTCGCCGACGTGGAGCGTCGCCGGCTGCCCGTGCACCGAGCGCAACTCGGCCTTCAGCAGTAAGGTCGACGAGGAGTGCGTCATGCTGGCGAACAGCTCGGCGTCAGCCACGCCGAGGCCGATGAGGGTGGCCCCGCCGCCGAAGGTGGCGTAGGCCGTTCCCTTGGCCGCCTCTCCGGTGATGTTCCAGAACTTGCCCAGCATCGCCAGGGGGAGCGAACCGGGTAGGCGCAAGCCATAGCTGAGGCTGGAGTTCTCCGCGATTTCGATGAATTCCACTTCGACCGCGACTTCGGGCCGGCGCCGCATCATCTGCTCGAAAAGCAGCTGGGCGGGGCGGACGCGCGAGACGCGGTCGCGGATCAGAACCATGCGCTGCCGGGAATCGATCACCAGGCGCGGGATTTCCATAGCTTGCTGGATGGCCCGGGCCATCTCCTGCGTTTCCTGAACCGAGACGGGCTCCGGAATCGGGATGACAATGGCCATCGTGGGTTCGAACTCCTGGCGCTTCTGAGGAGTGTCCTTGGCGACGAAGAACAGCCGCGGTCCGAGCGGAACCATGAAGCTGCCGGTAGCGGCGGCGACAATGCGCAGGGCCTTTCGGAAACCGGCGCGTTCGATGCGCACCGAGAGCGGCGGTCCGGGCGCGTAGTCGGAGTCGAAGACCGCCTTGAGGCCGTACGCCACGGAAGCGCGCTCCCACAACTGGCGGGCGTTGCCTTTGAGCTCGAAGCTTTTCCTCTCCGGCGCGCCTTCCAGTTCCGGCGGCGGCGCCAGGCTGCGGGCTTCTTCGAGATCGGCCGGTGTAATCCGGCCGAGGAATTCCCCGGAGGCGGCAGCTCCTTCCGGACCCCCGGCCTGAGAAAGGGCGGCCGGCAGCGACCGCTGCGCAGCCAGCGCCCGCCGGCGCAAGGCGACGCTGCGCAGCCAGTACCGCCGGTTCGACGGATCGAGGGCGGCCGCCTGGGCGTAATAGCCGGAGGCGGCAAGCAGTTCACCCGCCTGTTCGGCCTGCCTAGCCTTGCGGGCCAGACTGCGCGCCGTCTCGCCGCCCGCCAGAGCGGCCGTAAGCCAGGAAATCAAAAGAACAAGGGCGAAACGTCGCACTGTAATGTGAGACGCCGCTTTGCAGCCGGGCGTGCAGATAAACCGGGCGGCCTTTTCCGCCGATGAGGGAGCAAGGAGCAACCAAAGCGAATGGCCACGTTTGCCGGGGCTCGCCCGAACCTTCCCTTGCCCGTCCCGCAGACGCTCGAGGAGCTCCGCCTGCCGGAGTCGCTGGTGCTCGACCTGGTGCTTCGCCGGCTGCTGCTCGAGGGGTTCAGCACGCTTCAGGGGCTGAGCCGGGCCCTCCGGCTCTCGACGGCGATCGTTCACCAGGCCTTCAACCAGTTGCGAAGCCAGCAGCTCGTCGAAGTCAAAGGGATGAGCGGCAATGACTACCGCTTCTCGCTTTCCCAGGCGGGCAAGGAACTGGCTACCGACCGGTTCCAGATTTCGCAGTACGCCGGAGCGGCGCCGGTTTCCCTCGAGGACTACCGCACCGTCGTGCGGGCGCAGGCGGCCAAAGTCCAGTTGGATCGCAGGACGTTGCGGGCGGCGCTCTCGGACTTGGTGGTGACCGACGAATTGCTCGACCAGTTGGGGCCCGCGCTGATCTCGCAGAGCTCGATCTTCATCTACGGCCCGTCGGGCAACGGCAAGACCAGCATCGCCGAGCGCATGCTGCGCGTCTACCAGGACGCCGTCCTGATTCCCTATGCCGTGGAGGTGGACCACCAGATCATCAGCGTCTACGACCCGGTGGTGCATCACAAGCTCGAGATCGACGATCCGGACGTCGATCCGCGGTGGGTGCTGTGCCGGCGGCCCTGCATCGTCGTCGGCGGCGAACTCGTGCCCAGCATGGTCGAGCTGCGGCTCGACGAAACCTCCGGCATCTACGCCGCGCCGCTTCAGATGAAGGCCAACAACGGCATCTTCATCATCGACGACTTCGGCCGCCAGTTGATGTCGCCGCGCGACCTGTTGAACCGCTGGATCGTTCCGCTGGACCGCCGGGTCGATTACCTGACCTTGCGTTACGGCATCAAGTTTCAGATTCCGTTCGAGTTAATGGTGGTCTTCTCGACCAACCTCGATCCCTACGATCTGGCCGACGAGGCCTTTCTGCGCCGCATCCACAATAAGATCTACGTCGGGCCGGTGGATCCGGCGACGTTCGACCGGATCTTTCAGCGCGTGGTGGCGAGCAAGCGCATTCCCGCCGAACCGGGCAGCGCCGAATGCCTGCGCAAGCTGGCGCTCGGGGCCGGCCGGCAGGAGCTCCGCGCCTGCTATCCGCTCGACATCGCCAATATCATCGTGGCGATCAGCGCCTACGAGGGGCGCCCGCCGCGGATCAACCGCGCGGAGCTGGAACGCGCCGTGCAGTTATACTTCGCCAAGAGCTCCGGTCCGGCCATGGCCGGCGGCCAGGCCAAGCCGCTGTTAGCATAAGAGCGTGGCCCCGCTCGATGCCGATGAATACGGCCGCTGGATGGAGCAATCCGAGCACACCTATCGCTCGGCGGTGCGCGCCTCCTGCGCGAGTGGGTGAAATCGGCCTGGGATGAAGCGCGCGGTTGAGGACAGGGAGCGGCAGTGGCGGCACTTGCTCGAGGAAGCCCGCGCCTATGCCGAGCGCGTTCGAGAGGCTCTCGGGGACGCGGAAGTGTTTCTTTTCGGGAGTGCGGCCCGCGGCGACTTTAACTTGGCGAGCGACCTCGACTTGCTGGTGGTTTCGGCTCACCTGCCCTGTGACCCGCTCGAGCGCAGCGGACTGCTTCTGCGTTTTGCCCGGGGCCGGGAAGAGCCGCGGGGCCTGACGCGGGACGAATTCGAACGTCTGGCGGCCAAGGGAGCTCTCTGGTACCTGGAAGGCGCGTTGCGGCTCTAACGGGGAAGGCGCCCGGAGTCCGAAGCAGTGGGCGGATAATTTTAGGTGTAGTCTCTAGTGCGCATCGTCCTGTGTTCGACCTACGAACTGGGTCATCAGCCGTTTGGACTGGCTTCTCCGGCAGCCGTTCTGGCCGCTGACGGCCACGAGGTGACCGTATTGGACAATTTCTCTACCGGCCGGCCCCG
>JBBIMZ010000411.1:0-4059 GCA_037444135.1 Solibacteraceae bacterium | reverse complement strand
GTGTTGCTGCCGAACAAGTACGGCGAGCAGGGCTGGTACGGCTACATCCCGAACCGGCACGCGGATCTCGAACGAGACCTGTACCTGTGGTCGATGCGCGAGGCCGACCGCGAGCGCGTCGCCGGCGATCCCTGGATCCGCTTCCTGGCGGGCGAAAACCCGGGCTATCCGATGCAGGCGCTGGCGGCGGAATTCGAGCGGGTCCGCCGCGGAGTTGCGGGGCTCCGCGCCGACACGAGCACGCCCGACACGCGGGCATCGGACGATCCGCAACGCTTCAATCCGGTGGCGACGACGGCGCTGCTGAATCTCACGCTCGGCGCCAACGACCCCGGAAGCGTCGGCAACATCCTCCACAGCCGGGTGCGTTATTTCGACCCGATCCGGCGCCGCGCCGGCCTGCCGGAGGACGTCGGGGCGCTGGTCGAGAAGATCGGCGCGGGCGAGATCGTCTTGACACTCATCAACACCAATCCCGTCCACGCGCGGCAGGTCATCGTCCAGATGGGCGCCTACGCGGAGCATCACTGCGACGCGGTTTCCGCCGGGGGCAAGACCTGGAAGATCGGCGGGCCGCATTTTCTCGTCCGGCTCGAACCGGGCGCCGGCGATCGCTTGACGATCCTCATGCGGCGCTACGCGCGCCAGCCCACGCTGGCGTTTCCCTGGGACCAGGGGAGCGCCGACTAACCGGCCGGCGGGATCGCGCAAGCAGTCCCGCTTCCTGTAGTCGTCACTTCTCGCGAAGCAGGTAGTCGGCGAGCCGGCGGATCTGCTCCTCGGAGAGGAAGCCCGCGAAGGCGGGCATCTTGGGCGTGCCCGAGCGGATGAAGGTCATGACATAGACGCGGAACGGGCGGGCCCGCTCAGGCGGGAGCTTCCGGAAGCGCAGCAGGCTGGGACCGATTTTGGAACTCTTCGGTTTGGCGAGTTCGTGGCAGACGGAACAGTTTTCAAGGAACAGGTCGCGGGCGAGGCGGTCAGGCTTCTCCCACGGAGGAGCCTCAGCCCCCACCGCGATCCCGGCAACCAGCAGAAGGGCCAGGCCGGCTCGGCGAATCACCGGTCCTCCCCGCCGGCGGTCACAGCGGCGGCGCCTGCCTTGCGGAGCAGCTCGGCGGCGGGCATCGAGTTTTCGCCGGGACACTCGACGCGGACGAAGACGGAATTGTTGTCCGGAACTGGCGCCGGAAGCCTGCGGCGCCGGAGGAGGCCCGCCTCCCACAACAGGGCGATCATCAGGCCGGCGACGGCGCCCGCCATCGTCAGCTCATAGGTGATTACGCCGGTGGCCCACCAGGAACGGAGCGGCATACCGCCGGTGACGATCGGATAGTCGTGTTGCGTGTAGAACATGAACGCCGTGGCCAGACCGCCGTTGACGGCGGCGGAAAGTACGGCCAGAAGCGAGGCGCGGCTGCGGCGCGAGTGCAGCCGCGGCGGCAACTCAACCGGCCGGGGCGAGAAGACCTCGATCGAGCGCGGCTCAAAGCCCGCATCCAGCAAGGCGGCGACGGCGGGCGCCGCCAGAGCTTCGTCATCGAACCGGGCTGTCAAGACCATCGTCGTACTCCCAGACGGCGATTAGAGGAAAGAGCTTGGAAAACACCAGGTACAGCAGCACGATGCCGGCGAACGTGCCGGCCGTGATCGAAATCTCCACCCAGCTCGGGCTGTAGGAACCCCAGGCGGAAGCGAGCCGGGGCCGGCTCAGCGTGCTGACGACGATCAGGTACCGCTCGAGCCACATGCCGGCCAGAACCGTGAAGCCGCAGACAGTGATGGTGCGGATCGTGCGCAGGCGCCTGACGCCGAGCAGCAGGAACGGCACGGCGAAATTCAGCACGATCATCGCCCAAAAGTAGGGTGCGAACGCCCCGGAAACACGCTCGTGGAGGATGGCGTACTCGGCCGGCTGCTTGCCGTACCAGATCGTGAGGTATTCGGCGACCGTGAAATAGCCCCAGACCAGCGTCATCAGCAGGAGCAACTTGCCGAGATTGTCGAAGTGGTGGGGGCGCAGGTAGCGCTCGAAGCCGAGGAAACGGCGCAGGGCGGCCATGACGACGACGAGCGCGGCGATGCCGCTGAAGATGGCTCCGATGACGAAATAAGGTCCGAAGATCGTGCTGTGCCAGGTGGGTGTAATGGCCATCGCAAAGTCCCAGGAGACGACCGTGTGGACCGAGACGGCCACCGCCAGGACGACGGCGGCCATGAGCTTCATGACGTTTTCGAGAGCATGCCACTGGCGGCTGCTGCCCTCCCAGCCGAGCGAGAGGAGGCGGTAGAGACGGGCGCGGAGTCCGTGCGAGCGCGTTGCCGCCAGGGCGAGATCGGGGATGAGGGGCAAGTAAAGGTAGAGGATGCTGGCCGACAGATAGGTGAAGATCGCGGTCACGTCCCAGAGCAGGGGCGAGCGGAAGTTGGGCCACAGGAGGCGCTCGTTGGGGTACGGAATCACCCAATAGAATTTCCAGGCCTGGCCGAGGTGAATGATCGGGAACATGCCGCCGATCATCAAAGCGAAGACGGTGATGGCCTCCGCCGCCCGCGTCACCGGCTTGCGCCAAGCCGCGCCGGTGAGGCGGAGGATCGCCGAAATCAGCGTACCGGCGTGGGAGATGCCGATCCAGAAGACAAAGTTGACGATGTAAAAGCCCCAGAAGACCGGCCGGCGAATGCCGGCCACGCCGATGCCGTGAATCAGCTGCCAGGCCCAGGCGAAGGCGGCCCAGAGGACGAAGACGCCGGCGACGGCGACGGCGAGAATCCAGCGCCGTCCGTATCCCGCGAGCGGGCGGAGCAGCTCGACGAAGATCTCTTCCCGGCGCGCCGGCCGCTCGGCGGCGATCACGGTTGTGGACGAGCCGGACCGGTCCATAGGCGCTAGGTCAACCGGGACAGGTAGAACACCTTCGGCTCCGTGCCGAGATCCTCGAGCAGGCGCCGGGCGCGCGCCGAGCCGGCCAAGCGTGAGATTTTGCTTTCCGGATCGCTCAGATCTCCGAAGACGATTGCCTCGGCGGGGCAGGATTGAGCGCAGGCCGGCTGGACGTCGCCGTCGCGCAGCGGGCGCTGCTCGGCGGCCGCCTCGAGCCGGGCGCGCTTGATGCGCTGGACGCAGAACGTGCACTTCTCCATGACCCCTCCGGAGCGGACCGCCACGTCGGGGTTGAGCTGAAGCGCGAGCGGCTCGGGCCAGGCCGGTTCAAAGAAGTTGAAAAACCGCACGCTGTACGGGCAGTTGTTGCCGCAGTAACGCGTGCCGATGCAGCGGTTGTAAACCTGGGCGTTGAGCCCGTCGGCGGTGTGGTAAGTCGCGTAAACGGGACAGACGGGCTCGCACGGCGCCTGGTCGCACTGCTGGCACAACACCGGCATGTACTTGAGGCGGATGTTCGGAAACTCGCCCTCAAAGTAGCGATCCACGCGGATCCAGTGGACGGCGCGGCCTTTGGCGGCCTCTTCGGGACCCACGACCGGAAGATTGTTCTCGGCGTGGCAGGCGAGGACGCAGGCCTCGCAGCCGGTGCAGCGGTCCAGGTCGATCACCATGGCCCAGCGGGGTGTGCCGATTTGCTCGCGTTTCATCAGCGTGCTCCTCAACTGCGGCGAATTTCCGGTTCGCGGTCCATAGACGAGAATTGAACGAGCCCGCCGCGCCGACCGGTTTTCTCGAGCCGGACGCGCGTGGCGCCGAAAGCGAAGACGCCGGTGCCGCCTTCGGCCGCAGGCACGGCGACGGCCAGCGGGTTGGCGCCGAGGCCGGAGGCGTAGCGCGTGTAGTGGGTGTGTCCCTGCCCGCAGGCCATGCTGGCCACGCCGGGCAGGGCGGCCGGATTCACGTAGACGGACGCCTCGAGCTGCCCGCGCGGCGAGACTACGCGGACGATGTCGCCGGTGGCGAGCTCTAGCGAGCGGGCCGTGGCCGGGTCGACTTCGACCGGAAGGCCCCACATCGCACTCGAGACAGGGTCGGGCAGCTCCTGCAACCAGGGCAAATGGGCGCCTGCGCCGTCGCCGAACTGCACCGAGGGGTAAGGGAGAAAGTGCAAC
>JBBIMZ010000410.1:0-4077 GCA_037444135.1 Solibacteraceae bacterium | reverse complement strand
CGCGGCCGCGTGGTGCTGTTTCCCGACTGCGTCCTCACCTACAACTATCCGGAGGTGGGCCGGGCGGCCCCGGAGCGGCTCGAACGCGCCGGCTTCGAAGTCGTGCTGGCCGAGCGGCGCTGCTGCGGCCGTCCGGCAATCTCGAAAGGGCTGCTAAGCGAGGCCCGCCGCCTCGCCGAGCACAATCTGGCCGCGCTGCTGCCCTGGGTCGAGCGAGGCGTCCCCATTGTCGGGTGCGAGCCGAGCTGCCTGCTGACGTTTCGCGACGAGTATCCGGACCTCGTTCCCGGAGAGCAGGCCCGCCGCCTCGCGACCGCCTCCTGGCTCATCGACGAATTCCTGGTGGCGCAGGACGGGCTGGCGCTCGAGTTCGAGGGCGGTGGCAAGAAAGTCCTCTTCCACGGTCATTGCCACCAGAAGGCGCACGTGGGAACGGCGCCGAGCTTGAAGGCGCTGCGCTTGGCCGGTCTCCACGTCCGCGAGATCGACGCCGGCTGCTGCGGGATGGCCGGTTCGTTCGGTTTCGAGAGGGAACACTACGAGATCTCCGAGGCGATCGGCCGCCTGCGCCTTTTTCCCGCCGTCGAAGCGGCCGGGCCGAAGACCGAGATCGTCGTCACCGGGGTTTCCTGCCGCCAGCAGATCGCGCACTTCACCCGGCGGCGGCCGCGGCACCTGGTTGAGGTGCTGCGGGATTCACTTCAAATTCCGGCGGACCGGTAGTGGCGCGCCACTTCGGCGGCGCTCAGCGCGCGCGGGAACACGGCGGCTTCGTCGATCTTCCCTTCGAAGGTGCTCTGAGGGTCGCCAGTGCCGCCCACGTACAGTTCCGCCGCCGGCGCGGGCGGCAGCTCGCCGGCGATCTCCGGCTTGCCGTTCAGGTAAACGGTGACGGATCGGCCGCGTCGCACGACGGCGACATGGTTCCAGGTCCGAGGGGCGATCACCGCCGCGCCGGAGAGCGTTCCGAAGAAGAGCGTGCCGGGCGCCCGGCCGGTCCCCGCGATGCCGAGCGTTTCCTCACCGCTCGAATAGAGAATGCCGGTCACAGGGCGGGCGTCGTTGTCGAGGCCGTTCCAAAAGAGCAGCTCCAGCGTGTAGGCGCTTGCCGGCGCGGGCGTTTTGGCCCGCAGGCGCCCGCCGGCGAAATGCACCGCCCGGCTGTCCGGCCGTGCTCCGGGAAGATAGAGTGCAAAGCCCCCTTCGAGAACTCCGTGATGGGCGCCGGCCGCATCGCGCGCCTCGTTGCCCTCGATCTCGCCGAGCCGCCAAAAGGCCGCCGGCCTCGCGGCCAGCAGGGCTTGCGCGTAGCGGTCGCGCGGCTCCTCGATCCGGCGCCGGGGCTTGCCGGCCAGCTTCTCGAGCAGGCCGAGCACCGTTTCCGTGATCCTCGGCTCCGCCTGCACTTCGAGGGCGGCCGTGCGCGCGGGCCACGTGGTGTAGCCGCCCAGCGCGTGCTGCTCGGGCGGCGGAATGTAACCCTCGGCCCCGTTGGCGAGTTCGATGGTGAACGTGCGCGCGAACGGACTTTGTCCTTTGATCTTCAGCCCCGTGATCGCGAAGACTTCGTTCGGAATGGCCGCGATCGCCAGATCGCCCAGCCGCAAAGCCTGGAGCTTGAGTTCGCGCTGCGGCTCGGCCGCCAGGTAGATCTGCTCCCGCGCGTACACCTCCACCTGGTTGCGCGGCTTGCCTCCGGGCACACCGGCGAAGACCTGCTTCGCCCAGGCCAGGCGCTCGCCGCTGGGAACACGGCGCCGGAGCACCGGCTTTTCCTCGGCCATCCCGATCGGCGCCCAGTTCCGGTAGCGAATCCCCCGGTAGGCTTTCTCGGCCAGCGCCGCCAGCGCTCCGGCGTAGGTCTCGAGATTCATCTCCTGCTTCGGCCGGCTATAGTCCATCCAGTGCAGATCTCCGCTGGTCCCCTGAGACATCATCACCACCGCGTCCGCGCCGGCGCCGATCGAATCCTTGAGCTTCGCCGCAAAATGCCCGAAGTAGTCCGGCGAGGCCAGCGGCCCCGGCACGCCGACATAGTGCATGGAATAGTTGGCGAGCACCGCCAGGGGCCGCCCCACCCGTGATTGGATCGAGAGCAGCGAGAGCTCGTCGTCGACGGGCCCGGACGGTCCGATGAACTCCGGATTCTGGTAACCCGGGTGCATGTGCGCGCGCCGAGAGTTCGCCGAAAGGGTCTTTGCGCATCTTGTCCGGACGGAGGATCCAGCGGCGGCAGTGCGTATATTCGGGCGCGGCCACCGAGGTCCAGCCCAGGCGCGCCGGCTCCAACCGCCCCGCCGCGCGCCGCAGCGCTTCGACCAGCCGCTCGCGCACCAGCCCGGCATAGCCGTCGTCGGCGTCCGTGCCGAGCGCTCCCATGACCGGCGGCGCCGCATGCGTGTGCGTCGCCGCAATGAGCATCCGCTCGGGGGCGATGCCCGTCTCGCGCGCCGCCCTTTGTTTGACCTCGTCGAGCAGCTCGCGGGGCATCATCAGCGAATCGACGATCGCGATCGCCACGCGCCCGACGCCGTCGTCGAGCACGACCGCGCGGGCAAACAGCGGCGACTCCAGCCGTTCGGCCTTCTTGGCGAGAAATCCTCCACTGACGACGATCGGAAACGACTGCGGCGAGATCTCCACTTCGGCGGCGCCCGCGCGGAACTCCTCGGCCGCCCGAGCCGCCGTGGCGCAGAAGAGGCCCGCCGCCACGCACACCAACGCCTTTCCCATGAGGGCTATCGTAGCGTTCAGCCGCCTCGGCGCGCCCGGTCGGCTAAGCGCGCCACATCCGCTCGCGGACGAGCGGGCCGCTGAGCACCTCGAGGGCGATGTTGACGTCCTCTACGATCTGGAAGTCGTACATGCCGACGCAGATGAAGTCCGCGCCGCTTTCGAAGGCGTGCCGGAAACCCACTTTCGGCTCGATCGCCCCGGCCGCCAGGATCTTGAAGGCGATCCACGGCTCTTCGAGTTGCTTCATGAACGCGGCCGTCGCCTCCGGATCCTCGCACCAGCGGTTGTCGTTCTCCGGCTCGGGCAGCGCCGACCAGTAGTCGAGCCGGTGCAGCGTCTTCATCCAGAAGTCGGGTTTGAGCCCGCGGTCGACGCAGGCGCGGATCGTCGCCAGCTTGTGGCCGCCGATGCCCGCCGGCAGGCCGTTCTTGCGGATCAGCTCGAGCCCCTGCGCGATCAGGTCGAAGCGGCCTTCCTCGACCAGCCGGTCGGCGACGCCGCCCTGAATGTAGCAGGCGCAGGCGCCCGCGTCGATCGATTTCTGGATGAGCTCGAGCACGTTCTTGCCGCCGCAGTCGGAAATGAACTGAATCTTGCCGCCATTGCGCCAATAGTCGTTGACGACGCCGCATAGCAGCGGATTGGTCAGCAGCGCGTTGATGCCGCACGATTCGGCCAGCGCCAGCGTCTCGAAGATCTTCTCGCGGTGATGGTAGGCCTTGACGAGTTTGGAGACGTACAGCAGGTCGCGCGCGTGCGCCCAGCCGCCCATCAGATTGCCGCCGAGAATCATGCGGCTCAGGACGACGTTGCCGATCCGGCCGTAAGGCAGCCGGCCTTTGAGCTCGCTCCGGCTGACGAACCGGAAGGTCTTCATGGTGGCGCTGGCGACGAACTCATCCTGCGTGGCCGCGCGCGCCCGGAGCTGAACTTCCTCGAGGCTCCGCCAGCCGTGTTTCTTGAGCGCCGCCAGCACGAGCGTCCCGAGAAACGGCACGCCGGTCAGGCTGGCCAGCGCCTGCCGCCGCGATACCGGACCGAGCCAGGCGGGCAGGGGCCGGTCCCAGCCGCGGCTCACCCGGCCGGCGCCCGGTTCCCGCCGCCGGAGCCGCGCCAGCGCGAACTGCTCGGCGGGAAAGACGGCGACGACCGCCAGCGCGATCAGCTCGACCAGGTTCTTGTTGACGATCAGGTAGCTGCCTTCGCTGGCGCCGTAGGCCGGCGGTCCGAAAAGCGGCGGGTGCGCCAGATAATAAAGCGCCAGCAGCGCCATCCCCGCTCCGGCCGCCGCACGGATCGCCACGCCGAGCATCAGCGCGGCGCCGCTCAGGATCAGCGCCC
>JBBIMZ010000409.1:1319-4077 GCA_037444135.1 Solibacteraceae bacterium | reverse complement strand
GTACTGTTCGCCGCAGTTGCGGCATAGATATTCGTAGATCGGCATGGCTCCACAGGAGTGGATGCAAACCAGCCTGCGGAGGTCACAGGGCTGCGCACCGGGGGCTGGTTGGGTTATGCTACCAGCACCATGCTCCGAGTTTCGTATCGTAACCGGCGGGCGGCGCAGATCGAGACCGAAACGCTCCGCGTGACCGTTCTCGAAGAAGGCGGCCACGTGGCCGAGATCCGGCACAAACCGTCGGGAGTCAACCCGCTGTGGACGCCACCGTGGCCGTCGATCGAACCGTCGACGTACGACGAGCGGCGGCATCCCGAATACGGCGCCACGAGCGAAAGCCGGCTGCTGGCCGGAATCATGGGTCACAACCTGTGCATGGACATCTTCGGGGTTCCCTCGGCCGAGGAGGAGGCGGCGGGCCTGGACGTTCACGGCGAGGCCTCAGTGGCGCCCTACGAGATCGAGGGCGAGGAGACCGTCCTGGTGATGCGCACGCGGCTTCGGGAAGCTGGTCTGGCGTTCGAGCGGCGGATCGCGCTGGACGAAGCGCGGCAAGCGGTCCACTTCGCCGAGACGGTGGAGAATTCCACGGCGACGGACCGGCCGATCGGCTGGACGGAGCACGTCACGCTGGGCCCGCCGTTTCTGGAGAACGGCGTCACGCAGTTTCGCGCTTCCGGGAGCCGCTCAAAAGTGTTCGAGGCGGACTTTGCCGGCTCGCACGGGCGCCAGAAGCCGGGCGCGGAGTTCGACTGGCCGCTGGCGCCGCTCAAGGACGGCGGGGTGCAGGATTTGCGAGTGTTCACCACCGCCGCAGTTTCGGGCGGCTTCACCGCCAACCTGATGGATCCGGGCCGCGATTACGCCTACTTCGTAGCCTACTCGCCGGCCTCGCACTTGGCGCTGGCCTACGTCTGGCGGCAGGCGGACTTCCCGTGGATGGGCATTTGGGAGGAGAACCGCAGCCGGGCGCTGCCGCCGTGGAACGGCCGGACGGTGGCGCTGGGCCTGGAATTCGGCGTTTCGCCGATGCCGGAGACGCGCCGCCAGATGATTGAACGGGGGCGGCTGTTCGGCGTGCCGACATTCCGGTGGATCCCGGCGCGGGGCCGCGTGCGGGTCGAGTACCGCGCGTTTGTGCGCATGGTGGAGGCGATTCCGGAATCGGCCGGCTGGGAGGGCTTCTAAGGCTCAGGATCCCGTCAGGGTTCAAGGTGGATGGGCCTCCAGTAGGCGTTGCCGGGCAGGCGGTCGGCGAGCAGGGTGCGCTGGTAGAGGCGCAGCTCGACGGTCCGGCCGGCGAGGCGTTCGACGGGCACGTGGATGTACTCGAATCGCCGCTCCGGGCCCCGGCCCTCGATGAGGCGGCTGAGCAGGCGCTCGTTGTCGGCGAAGACCTCGAGGCGCCAGGCGCGGCCGGGATCGGCGGCGACCTGGAGGTCGAGCGTGGGGCCGCAGCCGAAGCTCGCTGAGCGGCGCAGGACGACGCCCCGGATCTCGTCGCGGGGGAAGGTGACGAGCACGTCCCCGTCCAGGTAGGTGCCGCCGCGAGGAAAGCTGATGCCGCCCAGGCCGGCGCCCTCGAGTTTCCACTCGCGGTCCCAGTAGGCGGTGAGGTCGTCGATTCGAAACAGTTCCGGCGGCTGGGTCTCGACCGGGCGGCGGGGCAGAACCAGCGTGTCGCCTTCGAGCCGCGCGCCGTGGGCGGCGACGAGCTTGAAACCGACGGCGGCGGTGCGGGCGGCCAGATCGGCGATGGACTCGTCGACCGGCGGCGTCAGTTTGACGCCGCCCATTTCGTCGCCGATGATCCGGTCGCTGAGGCCGGCGAGCAGCTCGGCGGGCAAGCCCTTCATTCCCCGGAGGGCGCCGACGACGGCGGCGGCGTTGGAAGCGTTGCAATCGGCGTCGGTGAAGTCGGCGGCCTGCGCGGCCAGGTTCACGGTGCGGAGCAAGTCGCCCTGGCCGAACCAGAGGCTGAGGGCGACGATGCCGGCGTTGACGACGGCGCCGTTGGTGGCGCGGTATTCGAGGTTCCAGCGGTCGAGTACGGCGGAGGCGATCTCCTGCGGCTTGCGGCCGGCCTCGGCCATGGCGATCACCTGGTCGAGGCACTGGCGGAGCGGCGAGGCCGGGTGGATGAGCCGGGCCGCCTGCCTGACGATCGCCCGCGGATCGGTTTCGACGAAGGCGAGGCTGACGAGGCCGGCCTGGAAGACGCCGCCGTCGGAGCCTTCGGCGTAGCCGTGGATGTGGTTGAGGCGCCGGGCCACCTGGCCGGCCAAGTTGGGCATGCCGGGAGCGATGAGGCCGTAGATGTCGCCGGCGAACTGGGGCCCGAGGGTGAACCAGTAGCGGTTGTAGCGCGGATGGCCGGTGTCGGGCGGCTTGACGCCGCGCGCCAAGAGCAGGCGCGTCTGTTCGCTCGAGCCCCAGGAGCCGGCCGAATTTTCGCGCCACTGCTCGCCGAGCTGCTCGACGGTGAGGCCGATGCCGTACTTTTCGAAGGCGCGCAGGGCGACGATTTCGTAGTAGTAGTCATCGTCGATGTAGACGGCCTGGCGGAGGGGGACGCCATGAAAGATCTCCGGCGGGCGCGCGACGGGGACCACCGCGGCCGGCTTGTGCTCGAAGGGGTAGCCCATCTGCATGCCGAGGATCTGCGCGGTCCAGGCGGCGCGGACGCGGTCCTCGTAATCGAACCGGGAGATTCGGACGGGCTCGACGGCGAAGGCGGCGTCGAGCAGGAACAGGCTCC
>JBBIMZ010000409.1:0-1295 GCA_037444135.1 Solibacteraceae bacterium | reverse complement strand
AGCGTGCATCCTCGTCACCCTCCGGCTCCGGCGACCTGGCCGGCGGCGCGAAGACCGACCGCGGCGATGGCGGCGCAGCTGAGCCAAAGCAGCGCGTCGTAGAGCGGGCCGGGGCGCAACTCGGGACTCAGGCGGCGGTAGCGGAACACGAGCGCGGCAAAGACGATCACGGCGAGCAGGGAGGCCATCGCAAGGCCACCGATCATTATCATGATGACGGGTTCGCGCGCCGTCAAGAACAGCATCGTCCAGGCGGCGGGCAGGATCCAGGCGAGGAGGCGGATCGAGCGGTTCCTCGCCGGAGCGTCGGCGAAATCGAGCCAGCCGAACTGGGCGAAGGCGTCGGTGAAGGTGCGCGTGGCGGAGGCGCAGGCGACGAACACGGTCGAGTAGAGGACGACGACGGCGCCGGCGAGGTAGACGGCCATGGCCCAGGGGCCGACCGATTCGGTATAGAGCCGCGAGAGGGTGCGGAGGGTTTCGTAGCCCTGGGGGATCTCGCCGCGGCGGTGGAGGACGGCGGCGCCGAGCAGGTAGAAGGCCGCGGTGGTGAGCGTGTAGATAGCCATGGACAGCAGGGCGTCCAGGTACATGACGCGGATCCAGCCGCGGGCTCGCGCGGTCCAGGCGGGGGTGCCGTCGGGCGGCCCGGTGAAGCGCGCGTAGCCTTTCTCGAGGCACCAGTAGGGGTAGGTGGTGATCTCGTCGGCGCTGACGCCGGTGATGGCGAAGGCGGCGACGGCGATGCCGACGGCCTCGGGCGGCAGGTGGAAGCTGAGGCCGGAGAGCAGCTCGGCGGCCGAGAGGCGGTACGGGGTGCGCTGCAAGACGGCGACGCAGGCGATGGAGAAGAGGCTGAACGAGGCGATGAGGGCGACCGAGATGCGCTCGATCCAGCGGTAGCGGCCGTAGTAGACGAGCAACGCGGTGACCAGTCCGGTGAGGCAGGTCCACTGCCAGACGGCGACGGCGGGGGCGGCCAGATGGAGGGCGAGGGCGACGCCGCCGACGATGCCGCCGTACTGGACGGCCTGGGCGCCTTTGCAGACGAGCCAGACCCAGACGCTCCAGCGGACGCCTCGGAGGCGTGGGCCGGGGAGGCGCTGGAAGGCGCGGAGGCTGGTTTCGCCCGCTCCGATGGCGTGCTTGCCGAATTCGAGCTGGACGACGACCTTGAACAGGCAACTGACGAGGATGACCCAGAGGGCGACGAAGCCGGCGCGGGCGCCGAGCGTGGTGGTCATTATCAATTCGCCGGAGCCGACGACGTTGGCGGTGACGATGAGCGACGGTCC
>JBBIMZ010000408.1:0-4080 GCA_037444135.1 Solibacteraceae bacterium | reverse complement strand
CGGCGGTGCGCCCGGCGCCGGAGACAACAGCAAGATGACGAGCAGCGGTAACAATTTCCCCGACCTCCCCCGGGCGCGGTCGTTCTCCCCGAGTATAGCGGAAGCGCGGCGCCTTGCACTGCGGGCGGATGGACCGGTGAACGATATGATGGAGGTTCCGTCGCATCCTTGCCCGGGAGGTGCAGGCCGTTGCGTAAATCGGCACGATTCGTGTGGTGGTTCCTGTTCGCACTGCTTCTGTTCGGAGCGGCCGAGCCGGCAAGCGAAGCGCATGGCGGCGAGTTCTTGCTCGGACTCCTCCAGCTGGCCGCCGTCATGGTGCTCGCCAAAGTGGGCGCCGAGGCGTTCGAGAGGATCCGCCAGCCCGGCGTGCTCGGCGAGCTGATCGTCGGCATGAGCCTGAGCGCCCTCGCGCTGGCCGGCGTGGCCGGCGTCGAGGCGTGGAGGCACAGTCAGGTGCTCCAGTTCGCCGCCGAGATCGGCGTGATCCTGTTGCTGTTCGAGGTCGGCCTGGAATCGCACATCGAAGAGCTGCTCGAAGTGGGCTGGTCGGCGCTCCTGGTCGCAACGCTGGGCGTAGTGACGCCCATGGTGCTGGGCTACGGCGTGGCGGCTTGGTTCTTCCCCGAGCAACCGTGGTATGTTGCCCTCTTCGTCGGCGGCACGCTGACGGCCACCAGCGTCGGCATCACGGCGCGCGTCCTGCGGGACCTGCGCAGGCTCGACACCAAAGAGGCCCGGATCGTCCTCGGCGCAGCCGTCGTCGACGACGTCCTCGGCTTGATCGTCCTGGCGGTCATCTCGGGGCTGCTCAGTTCGGTGGCGCACGGCGGCGAAGCTACGGTCAGTCCGGCGCTGGTGGCGCAGATCATCGGCAAAGCCGTCGCCTTCCTGGCGGCCGCCATCTTCCTCGGCCGCTTCTTGCACGTCAACGCCGTGCGGCTGGGGGCGCGCTTTCGTGTCGCGGGCATTCCACTGGTCATCGCTGTCAGCTTCTGCTTCCTGCTGTCGGCGATTTCAGGTTTGATGGGACTGGCGCCGATCGTCGGCGCCTTCGCCGCCGGGTTAGTGCTCGAGCCCAGCGACTACGAGGTCTACCGGCGAAAAGGCGAGCAGCCGATCGAAGACCTGATCCGGCCCCTGACCACGTTCCTGACGCCCGTCTTTTTCGTGATGATGGGCCTTCGGACGGATCTGGCGGCCTTCCTCGCGACGGAAATGCTCGAGTTCGCCGCCTTCGTCACGCTGGCGGCGATCGCCGGCAAGCAGATCTGCTCGCTCGGCGTGCTCGAAAAAGGCGTGCATCGGGTCGTCATCGGCGTCGGCATGATCCCCCGCGGCGAAGTGGGCCTGATCTTCACCAGCATCGGCGCCAGCCTCTCGGTCGCCGGCCGCCCCGTCTTCTCCGCCGACATCGTCTCGGCGATGATCGCCATGGTGATCGTGACGACGCTGGTGACGCCGCCGCTGCTCAAGTGGCTGATGGCGGACACCGCGCCGCCCGGCCTCACAAGAACGCCCGAATGAGCTGGCTCTGCGCCATTTGGAGCGTCCAGCGCCGAGATCCGCTCACAGGCGATCTTGTCGACGGCGGCCAGGCTCGTCAGCGCCTCCAGAATCCGCGCCGCTCTCGGCGGCGGGGGCTTGTGGTCCGCCCGCGGCCTGGTCGGGCAACTCGCCGAGGATGTCCAGCGAACGCGAGCTGACTGCGTGGTTGGAAAGAATCGAACCCACCGGCGTGTTGATCTCATGCACGATGCCGGCCAGCAGGTGGCCGATCGCCGTCAGCTGGTGCAACTCAAGGAGCTGCCGGCAGCAGGCCTCGAGCTGAGCGCTCATCGCCGCCACCTGCGCCTCCAGGTCCGGCTGGTCGCTCGTCGTCATCGGCGCGGCAGCCAACCCTTCATTCTGACTGCTCGATGAGCTTGCGGAAGCGCCGGGCCAGCGTCGAGAAGATGGCGGCGGCCAGCTCCATGTGATCGGACAGCAGCTCGTAGAAGTCCTCGCGAGCGATCCGGAGCATGGCGGTTTCCTCGAGCGTCCTGGCCGTCACCGGCGACGGGGAATCGTCGAACAGCGCCCAGGAACCCAGCACTTCGCTCTGACGCGCGATGTGGAGTTGACGGCCGTTGCGGCTGATCTCGACTGCGCCCTCGAGGATGACATAGAGCGCGTCCAGCGGCCAAGAGGGCGCCAGGATCGTCCGCTCGGGGCCATAGACGACCTCACTGGCGATCAGCGCGATTTGAGCGAGCTGATCCGGCGTCAGGCCGTTCAGCAGTTCGACCCGCTCGAGGGCGATCACTTTCTCGACGACGTTGCGTTCCACGCTCCGGATCCGAACTTCTTCAGGCTAGCGCGGCCGCCGCCCGGCGCGCCACCGGCGCCACCTTCTCGTCCTGGCGCGCGGCGACGGCGGCGATCTCCGCTCGCAGGCCTGTCAGCCGGAGTTCGGCGGCCGCGGCGATCGCGCAGGCGACCAACCACGGGTCGCCGAACCCGATTTGGTGGCGGATCGCCGACTCCAGATCGGGAAGCTCGATCCCGAAAGCGTCGCGGCCGACCTCGATCAGGTAAGGAGAGCCGTCGATCAGAGGCAGCAGGATGGACTTCAAGCGCGGATCCAGGACGCTGTCGAGGAACTCGATGGCGCTGCTCAATTCTTCGCTCCTCCGGTGGACGACGGCCAGATACGCCGCGTAAATCGGCCCCGGAGGATAGTGCAAGCCGAGCAGGCGGAACAACCGGTCCAAGGTCTCCCGGAGGCGCCCCTCGAGAGTCCGGGCCAGTAGATCGACTGCCGGGCCTCCCGGACGGCTCCGGCGGAACCGCGCCAGCGCAGCGTATAGCTGGTAATAAGAGCGCGCTTCGTGGCGGATCTGCTCCATGATGCGGTCCGGGTGGAACCGGAGATGCGGCGCCCTCTCGCGCAGCTTGCTGAGGGCCTTCAGCACCGCCGTGCGGACCTGGGTTTCGGGAATCGCCAGGCAGCGCTCGAGGGCTGCGGCGCCGCACTGGCTGGCCAGACCGGCGAGCACCCGGGGAATCTGGCGGCGTACCGGCGGCGGCGTATCCTCGGCCAGCAGCCGCTCGAGCAAATTCGAGCAGACCGGTTCGCCATAGGAGATCAGCCCGTCGATGGCGGCGCGGCGAAGCCGGCGGTTACCCAGGTGCCGGATCACCGGGTCCAGGCAGGCGGAGTGGCGCAGAGTCCCGGCTGCGCGGATCGCGGCCGCGGCGACCGACTCCACCGAATCTTCGAGCAACTGCAAAAGCATCGTCGCATCCGCCGCCGGACGCAGTCCTGCCGCAACAGCCGCCAGAGCCCGCCGGACCGGATCGTGGCTCTGCGCCCGGGCCCGGAGCCAATCCTCGGTGACGAGTGCTTCGATAAGGCGCCGCCGGCCGGAGGCCACCCGCAAGGCGGCTTCGGCCACCACCAAGTCTTCGTTCCGCAGCAGCTCCGCGGCCAGGGCGTCTGAATCCGGGGCGACAGCCAGCAGGTACGCGACGGCTTCGGCGGCCAGCTCCGGCGACGGCACACCGCCGCGGCGAACCTCGTCCAAAGCCTGGGCCGCCAGGCCGGGATGGCCGACAGCGCGCGCCAGCTCGTAAGCCTTGGCTCGCACCGGCCAGGCCGAATGACGGACCGCTTCCTTGAGCAGGGGCGCGAGGTTGTAACCGGAGGCATCGTAGAGAAGCGAGAGCGCGTAGATCACCTGGCGGGGGTTCTCGCCGCGCGCCACCTTCTCGAGCAGTCGAATCGTTTCCGCGTCCTGCACCGAGACGCGGGCCTCGGCCAGGTTCAGCCGGCGCGCTTCGATGCGCCGGCGGACGGTGGCGGTGTATTCGCGTCGCGCTTGCCAGGCAAGCAGAGCCCAGCCGCCAGCCAGAATCAACAGCGCCAGCGACAGGCGCCGCGGCCCAGCCCATCCCACCGCGGTCAAGCCCAGCAGCAGGAGCGCCGCGGCGCCGCGGCCGCTGCGGTACATAAACAACTAGACGAACCCCTTCGAGCGAGCCTACAGCTCGGCCCGCCGCGGCAGAGCGGAAGACCCCAACTCAGAACACCACTCACCT
>JBBIMZ010000407.1:0-4081 GCA_037444135.1 Solibacteraceae bacterium | reverse complement strand
ACGCATCGCTGCACCCGCCGGCGACTGTGGTCGGCGCACGGGCGGCCGGCGGTTCGCCGAACGGCGCATGGAGCGGATCTTCGAGCGCGAGGTGACCTCTTGGGACGGGCGCCGCCGGTGGATCGAGCTGACCACGACCATGCTCGAGAACGGCGCTACGCCGTTTCTGCTCAACATCGTCCGCGACGTCACCGAGCCCAAGGAAATCGAGCGGCAACTGGAGGCCGCCCGCCGGCAGGCCGAGGCCGCCAGCCAGGCCAACAGGGCGTTTCTGGCCAACATGAGCCACGAGATCCGCACTCCGATGAACAGCATCATCGGCATGACGGCCCTGCTGCTGGAGACTTGTCTGTCCGACAGAGAGCGGGAGTACGCCGAGGCGATCCGGTTCTCCGCCGAGGCGCTGTTGGCGCTGATCAACGACATTCTGGATTTCTCGCGGATCGAAGCCGGCCGCCTCGCCATCGAACCGGCGCCTTTCGACCTTGCAGCCGCCGTCGGAGGAGGAGTGTCTGGGCGCCGGAATGAGCGATGATGTGGCCAAGCCGCTGCGGCTTTCCGATTTGGCCCAAGCGCTGGCGAGATAGGTGGGATCTGACGCGCGACCGGAGCTCGCTTCGTTCTCGTAATCCCCGTGTTTTCAGTGGGATGGAGAGAAAGCGAGGGTGCGAAGCGGGAGTCGGCGTGGGGCGGAAGTCTTCGCTCCGGCCGGCGGCGGCAGAAGGGGACTTGGCGAATTATGCTCGTGGAATCAATGGGTTGGGAGGATGCGCCGAGAGTGCGCAAAAATTTTAGAGAATAGGGCTTGATTTTCTTAATTGAATTGCCTATAGTAAAGGTAACGCTAAGTCGTCATTGACTTTTAGCATCCCCGGCGACGAGGCCCAGCTCGTCGCCAGCCCCTCTGAGTGAAGCCCGGTGGCCCAGCACCGGGCTTCTTCTGTCTGGTTTCCACAAAAAACCGAGGCGGAGGATTGCTCCGCCTCGGGGATCCGGGCGTTCGAGGTTGGCTCGAGGTTTGCGCTGAGTGAGGTGTGAAAACTACCGGCGCCAGCCGCGGGCGCCCATGCGGCTCATCGGCCCGGCACCTCCCCCCATGGGACCAACGCCGCCGAAGATCGGACCAATGCCAAGACCACGTCCCACGCGCCCGAAGCCCGCCGGGCCGGTCAGCAGGTTCAACGCCCATGCCTGGCCGACCGCCGGCAGGAGCTTGGCCGCCTCCTCGAGCTTGCTCAAAGCGGTCTGCTGGGCGGGCGTCAGGATGGCCAGAGCCTGCTTGTGAAATGACTCCCGGCTCTCCCGGATCTGTTTGCGCAACGCTTCGCCGGCCAGCACGAGCTTGCCGATTTCGGCGGCATCCCCGCCGGCCTGCACCTTGTCGCGCAAAGCCTGGCGGTTGGTCCGCCACTGGTCGAGGAGCGGCTTCAACGCCTCCAGTTCGGCTTTCCTCAGATCGCGGAGTTTCGTGATCTGGTCATCGGTCAGATTCAGAGCCGACTTCAGCGTCTCGGTCCCGCCCGCGCCCGGGCCTGGGCCGAACGGTTGCGCCGCAAGCAGCGCGGCTGCCAGCAACGCCGGTAGCGCCAAATGGAGCAACGTTTTCATCGTCGATTCCTCCTCTTCCACTGATCAGGACGGACTCGCGGCGGCTGGGTTTACACGGACGGTCAGCGAAACTCCAGCTCCAGCTGGCGGTAGCGGAGGTAGACCTCGGCGCCGCCCGACTCGCGGGGCCGCACGCGCAGCAGAATCCGCCCGCCGAATTGCCGGGCGATCTCGGAGGCGATAGCCTGTTCGTGGTCGTGCTCTCCGGGCGACGGCCCGCCGGTGCGCTGGATCCAAAGCTTGGTGTGCGAGTTCAACAGGCGCTCAAGACGCAGGTCGGCGCTCCGCCACTCTCCGTGGCGCAAGATCGCCTTCTGCCGGCCTACCTCGATCAAGACGCTCATGACCTCACCATCATATGCGCCGCTCCGGCCCCGGACCAAGCCGGCGCTTCAGAGCCCTTCCTGCTTGGCCAGGATCTCCTTCATGATCTCAGAGGTGCCCGCGCCGATCGTGTACAAGCGCATGTCGCGCCAGATCCGGCCGATGGGGTATTCGGTCGTGTAGCCGAAACCGCCGAACATCTGCATGCAGTCGTAGGTGACGCGCTGAGCCAGATCCGTGGTGAACAGCTTGGCCATGCTAACCTCGCGGTCGGCCTTCTGGCGCCGGTTCATCAGGTCGACCGCCCGGTAGACCAGCCAGCGCGCCGCCTCGATTGCGGCCCGATGCTCGGCAAAGCGGTGCCGCCAGACCTGGTACCGGATCACCGGCTGGCCGAAGGCGTAGCGCTCCTTGCCGTACTGGATGGCCAGCTCCATGGCCCGGTCCATGAAGGAAAGCACCAGAAGACTGGTGGCCAGCCGCTCGCCCTGGAAGTGGCTCATGATGTAGTAAAAGCCGTGGTTGCGGCGGCCCAGGACGAAGCGGCTGGGGATGCGGCACTCATCGAAGAACAGATGGGCGGTGTCGGAGGCGACGTGACCCACCTTGCGGATGCGCCGGGCGACGGAAAAGCCTTTGATGTCGGTGGGAAACAGCACCAGGGAGATGCCCCGGTGGCGGTGCTCGCCGGTGCGCACCGCCAGGATGAGGAAGCCGGCGATGGCGCCGTTGGTGATCCACAGCTTCTGGCCCGAGATGACTAGCTCCGCGCCTTGCTCGATCGCACGCGTGCGCATGGCGGCGACGTCGGAGCCGCAGCCGGGTTCGCTGATGGCCAGCGCCGCGATCCGCTCGCCGGCCACGGCCGGCTGCATGAACTCGCGTTTGAGCTCCTCGGAGCCTAGATCCTGGATGAGAGGGATGGTCAGATCGGCCTGGACCATCCAGCCGATGTTGAGGCTGGGAAAATCGGTGTAGCGGAGAGCGTCGTAGGCGGCCGCCGTCGCCCACCAGTCCATACCCGCGCCGCCGTATTCCGGGGCGATGCGGATGCCGAACAAGCCCAGCTCTGCGGCGCGCCGGAACAGTTCGCGCGGATACTCGCCGGCTTCCTCCCACTGCTGCGAGTGCGGTGCGATCTCTTGTTGGCAGAAGCGCTTGACGGTCGAGCGGAACAGTTCGTGCTCTTCGGTGAAGTACGGGTAGGCGGGCGAGGCCGCCGCCGTTTCAGGCGGGTTCATCGATGTCGATTTCCATTCGGAGCAACGCGGCGGCGAAGGTCTTGCCCTGCGCGTCGCTGCGGAGGGAAACGGTCCCTCCGCCGCCGAGGGCGCGGTGCAGGACGAAGTTGAGCGCCGCCAGGTTCGGCAGTTCGTAACGCTCGATCGGCCCTCGCACGCGGTCGGCGAAGTACGCCAGCAGGCGCGCCGGCGTCAGCTGGCGAGCCAGGATCGGATAATCCCGGTCGCGCCAGGCGATGACGGCGATGTTGACCGCGTCTCCCTTGTCTCCGGAGCGGGTATGGGCCACCTGCCACAGCGGAACCTTCATTCGAGCACCTCGACGCGCGGCTGGATTTCGGCGCGGGGCACGAGTGCGGGCCAGTACGCCACGACCTCGTGGACGGCGGGGCGGCCTTCCCCGTAGCCGGTCGCGCCCGGCGGCCCGCTCAGCACTAGGGGAATCAGTTCGCGCGTGAACCGCTCCACGGCTTCCCGGTCCTGGCCCCGTACGGCGATGCGGAGCAACACCTCGGGGTAATCGTCGACCGGGGGCGCCGCGGCCCCGAGACAGGCGTTGACGCCGATGAATTCCGTCAAGATCTCGTCGAAGACAAGTCGGAGGCGTTCCAGGCGCCGCCGGACAATCTCGTCGGCTTTGCGCGCCTTTTCGAAGGCGTCAGGCCACGGGTAGAGCATCGTGGCGGCGCTTTTCCAGCCCGCCGCATAGTTGATCGAGACTTTAGCCATCTCCGACGGAGGGCGGCCGCGCGCGCCGGTGACGCGTACGCGATCGGCGCCGGCGTCGATCTCGTCGACGTTGAGCCAGCGAAGCGCGAACCCGGTGACCAGCGACTGCGCGCGTGGATCGGCCAGCATGCGTTCCACTTGTTCCTCGATGACGTCGTCGTCGCGCAGCTTTCCGGCGG
>JBBIMZ010000406.1:1296-4131 GCA_037444135.1 Solibacteraceae bacterium | reverse complement strand
TCCAGCTCCTCAAGAAACACTATGCACGCTACACGCCCGAGAAGGTGGCGTCGATCTGCGGCTGTTCGGCCGAGGAGTTCACGCGCGCCGCCGAGATCATCTGCTCGACCGGGCGTGCCGGCCGCTCGGGCACGATCCTGTACGCGCTCGGCTGGACTCAGCATGCCCTCGCCGTGCAACTGATCCACACGGCGGCGATGCTGCAATTGCTCCTCGGCAACATCGGCATCCCGGGCGGCGGCATCAACGCCCAGCGCGGCCACGCCAACATCCAGGGCGCCACGGACATGGGCGCCTGGAACATGCTGCCCGGCTATTTGAAGATGCCCCGGGCCGGCTGGCGCACGCTCGCCGAGTATCTGGCCGCCAACACGCCCAAGCCTCTGCGGCCCGATGCGGTGAACTACTGGGCCAACACGCCGAAGTTCTTCGTGAGCCTGCTCAAGGCCTATTTCGGCGACCACGCCCGTCGGGAGAACGATTTCGGCTACAGCCTACTGCCGAAGATCGGCGACGAGGACGACCACAGCTGGGGTGCTTTCTTCCACCGGATGTACCAGGGCGAAATCGAAGGCATGATCGTCTTCGGCATGAACCCGGTCGCCAACGGGCCGAACACGCTCAAGATGCTCAAGGCGCTGGCGCGCCTGGACTGGCTGATTGTCGTCGAGAACTTCGAGACCGAGACGGCCGCCTTTTGGAACGCCTCGCGTCTGGCCGGACGCGACTATCCCGGGCTCGGCGACCCGTCGCGCATCCAGACGGAGGTCTTCCTGCTGCCGGCCTCCTGCTTCGCCGAAAAAGACGGCTCGTTCGTCAACTCCTCGCGCTGGCTCCAATGGAAGCACAAGGCGGCCGAACCGCCGGGCGAAGCCAAAGACGATCAGGAGATCATCGCCCGGCTGTTTCTGAGGATCCGCGAATTATACGAAAAGGAGGGCGGCGCGGCGCCCGAGCCGGTGCTGCGCATGAGCTGGAATTACTCGAATCCGCTCCACCCCTCGCTCGAGGAGGTCGCCCGGGAAATCAACGGCCGCGATCTCAAGAGCGGGCGCCAGCTCTCCGGCTTCGGCGAACTGCAACAGGACGGGTCGACGCTCTGCGGCAACTGGCTCTATTCGGGCTCTTTCCCTGAGGCGGGCAACCAGACGGCGCGGCGCGGCCAGCAGGATCCGACGGGCTTGGGAATCTATCCCGAGTGGGCCTGGAGCTGGCCGGCCAACCGGCGCATCCTTTACAACCGCGCCTCGGCGGCCAAGGACGGCACGCCCTGGGATCCGGCGCGGGCGGCGGTCCGCTACCGCGACGGCCGGTGGAGCGGCGACGTGCCGGATTACAAGGCCGGGGCGCCGCCCGAAGCGTTCGGCGCTTTCATCATGCTGCCGGAGGGCGTAGCCAAGCTCTACGCGCCCGACTTCGCCGAAGGGCCGTTCCCCGAGCACTATGAGCCGTTCGAGTCGCCCGTGGGCAACGCGCTCCACTCCGTCTCGCACAGCCCCGTGGCGAGGCTGTACGCCAGCGACGTCGATCCGGTGGGGAGCGCCTCCGAATACCCCTACGTTGCGCTGACTTACCGCCTGACCGAACACTTCCATTTCTGGACCAAGCATGTGGCTTCGAGCTCCCAGTTGCAATCGAATTTCTTCGTGGAAGTGCCCGAGGATCTCGCCCGGGAGAAAGGAATCAAGAACGGCGATCGCGTGCGCGTCCGCTCGGCGCGGGGACAGCTCGAGGGCCTGGCGCTGGTGACGCGGCGCTTGAAGGGGCTGCGCGTTCAAGGCCGGACGGTCTATCAGATCGGCCTGCCGCTGCACTGGGGCTTTGTCGGCCGCGTGACCGGACCGCTGGTGAACAACTTGACGCTGTCGGTGGTGGATCCGAATTCCGGCACCCCGGAATTCAAGGGATTTCTCGTGAATCTTGAGAGGGTCTGACGCCGTGCGAAGCGTGGCCAAACTGATCGACACGAGCGTCTGCATCGGTTGCAAGGCGTGTGAAGTCGCCTGCCAGGAGTGGAACGATCAGGAGTTCACGTTCGGCGCGTTCCAGGGCACTTACCAGACCCTGCCCGATCTGGCGCACAACTTCTGGAATTTGATCAAGTTCAACGAAGTCGCGGGCGCCGGCGGGACGATGGTCTGGCACATGGTCAAGTACCAGTGCATGCACTGCGTCGATCCGGGGTGTCTGAAGGCCTGCCCTGCCCCGGGCGCCATCTTCCGCCAGGCCGACGGCATCGTCGACTTCGACCAGCAAAAGTGCATCGGCTGCGGCTACTGCATCACCGGCTGCCCGTTCGACGTGCCGCACCTGAATCCCAAAACCAGAAAGGTCTATAAGTGCACGCTCTGTTCGGACCGCGTGGCGGCGGGCTTGACCCCGGCCTGCATCAAGGCCTGCCCGACCAGTTGCCTGACGTTCGGTGCGCGCGAGGATCTTCTGGCGCTGGCCGAGGCGCGCGCGGCCGAGCTCCGGCGCAACGGGGAGTCCCGGGCGGGCGTTTACAACCCGGCCGGGGTCGGCGGCACGCACGTCCTCTACGTCTTGCGCGACGCCGACAATCCGGAGGTCTGCGGCCTGCCGAAGGATCCGCGGATCCCGTGGGCGGTCCGCTGGTGGAAGGGGCCGGTGAAGTGGCTGGGCAATCTCATCCTGGCGGGAGGCATTCTGGGAACGTTTTTCCACTATCTCCGCTACGGCCCCCGCACCTACTCGCAGGAGGAGCGCAAGGATGCCGGAGCTTGATCGAGGCCGGCTGCCGCGGTTTTCCTTCGCCGAGCGGGCCGTCCACTGGATGGCGGCGATCAGTTACTTGTATGCGGCGCTGACGGGACT
>JBBIMZ010000406.1:0-1233 GCA_037444135.1 Solibacteraceae bacterium | reverse complement strand
GTTCTGGCTGGCCGGCGTAATGGGGGGCGGCGAGGCGACCCGCTGGGGACACCCGGCCGGCGGGATCATCTTCGCTCTGGTGCTGGGAGCGATGTTCCGGCAATGGGCCGCCCAGATGCGGCTTGACGCCGACGACCGCCTGTGGCTTCGGCAAGCTCACAAGTACGCCGTGCAGCGGGAGGAGGGCCTGCCCGAGGCGGGGCGCTTCAACGCGGGACAGAAAGTGCTGTTCTGGTGGCAGAGCCTGGCGGCGCTGCTGTTGTTCGCCAGCGGGCTGGTGCTGTGGCTACCCGATTCGATGCCGCGCCCGCTGCGCCTGGCGGCCATACTCGCACACCCGCTGGCGGCCGTGGCTTCGCTCGGGGCGATCCTCGTGCACATCTACATGGGCACGGCGGCCGTTCCGGAAGCGTTCCGGGGGATGATTCAGGGCTGGGTGCGGCCGGGCTGGGCCGCCTCGCACCATCCGAAGTGGTACCGCGAGATTACCAGGCGCTGAGCGCGCGAAGGGCCGCGCGGGCCGAGACGCTGGCCGCCCGGTACGAACCGGCTCGCGAAGCGCTTCTCTTCTACGCCGGGCTGGCCCGGCTTCAGGCCCGCGTGGCGGCGATTCTCAAGCCGGAGGCCCCTTCCGACGCCGTGCTGGCGGCACGCCCGTGGCTGGTCGAACTCGTGCTGGCCGCGGGGCCGGAGCTGCTACGTGAGGCGGCAAGCGTCCTCGACGACGACAGTCTGCGCCTGGCGCTGGCCGACTGGCTGGCCGGGCGCGGCGGCGCCGAGCCGAGGAGCTTTTTCGCGCGCGTTCTGTTGCAGCCGTGGGCTGCGCTCCATCGTTTCGCCACGATACCCTCTCCGCCGGAGGACCGCTGTCCCCGCTGCGCTCAGCCGCCCCAGGCCGGTTGCTTACGGCCGTCCGGAGAGGGGGAGGCATTGTGGCTGGTTTGTTCGCTGTGCCTCGCTGAATGGAGTTTCCCCCGGTTCGTCTGCCCGGCCTGCGGGATCCGTGATGAGCGGAAGATCTCTTATTTGAGCGCCGCCGGATACGAGCACCTGCGAACCCAGGCGTGCGAAGCCTGTCGCTGCTATTTTCACAGCGTCCGGCCGGCGAAGGATCCGGAGGCGATCGCCGATGTGGATGAGATCGCGGCCCTGGCGCTGGACGTGTGGATGCAGGAGAAGGGCTGGAGGAAGCTTCAGCCGAACCTGGTCGGTATGTAACGGCGGGACGCTACG
>JBBIMZ010000405.1:0-4132 GCA_037444135.1 Solibacteraceae bacterium | reverse complement strand
CGACCTGGCCGCCGGCCCCAAGGTCCGCATGGTCGAGTGGTGGACACGAATCTCCCGGAGCGGCGTCGTGGGCGATCCGACGCTGGCCACCGTTGAGAAGGGAAAACTCTGGTTCGAAGCCGCCGTCGACGCCTTCGTCGAATTCGTGCGGGAATTCCGCCGTTTCGAGCTGCGACCGAAGGCCGATCTGCACTGAGCCGCCTTGCGCGCCTGATTGTTTTCTGCAATCCTTGTCTCATCCGGGAGGATGTCATGGAGGAGAATTCACAAAGCAAGGCGCCGGCGCGCCGGGCGGATCTGGCCGGATTTGTCAGCGCCGTGATGGACAGGTTCGACGACGACCCGGCCGTGTCGCTGGCCCGCCTGGAGGAGGCGAGCCGCGAGCTGGAGCGCTACCGCGACCACGAAGGTTACCAGGAGGCCCGCGCGTTTCTCGCCGCCTCCAGGAATCTGTTTCAGGCGCTGCTGCTCGTGCAGACGCAGGCCGATTTCGCCGCGGCGGTCCAGCTGCTCGAACAAGCCAAAGCCGTATTCGCCGCGCTCGAGCTCGAGCAACTCGCCGGCGCTTCCGAAGGGTTGCGGCTGTATTTCTCGGGCATCGTCGAAATCCGGCGCCAGAACGTCGGCAGCGCCGTGGAGCTCCTCAACAAGGCGCCGCAGTATCTGCGCGAAGCGGGCAATTTCGGCGCGCTCTTCCGCCCGCTCATCGACCATATGGCGCCGGACCAGTTGTTCGCCGCCGGCGTCGTGGCGGTCTCGCGCCAGGATTTCGCGCTGGCCCGGGCGCTGCTCGAGGATGCCGCCCAGAAAGCCGAGCACTTGGCGGAGACCTACTATGCCGGCGGCGGTACGCTCTACGCGTTCTGTCTCGGTTTGGGCAAGCTCTATCGCGCCTACTTCGCCACGGTCAAGTTGTGGTCGGATTTCGCGCGGTTCGAGCTTGACTGGGGCGATTCGGCCACCCAGGCCGCCCAAGCTGCGCAGGAGGCGCGGGAGCTGATCGGCCAAGCGGGGCTCGACAACCCGATCCGGAAAACCTGCTACCGGCTGGCGGGCGTGTTGAGCGGGATTGCCGACGTGCTGCCGGCCGCCGCCCGGCTCGCGCGTGCGCTGCTCGAAGGCACGCCGTCGCCCGGGCTCGATTTCCCGGCGCTGCGCAAGCGCCTTCAGGAAGCCGAGAACGAGGCCGCTGCCTCCGGCGAAGAAGGCGTAGTTTTCGTGCGCATGTGCGCGCAGTTGGCCGCGATGCTCGAAAATTTGCGCCGCTACGACGCCGGGCGGCCGAAACCTGCGCCGCCCGCCGGGCCGGCCGTGGAAGAAAAACGGCCGACGCGCCTGTTCGTCATGATGCCCTTTTCCGACGAGGGCAAGATCGTCGAATCGGCTTTGCTGCGCGTCTTCGAGGAGGAGCCTTACTGGTTTGACGTGATTCTGGCCCGCGATCGCACGCTGCGGAGCGGCCTGTTCGACAACGTCAAGGCGCACATGGATCTGGTGGACGGTTTCGTGGCCGACATCAGCGATTTGAATCCGAACGTCATGCTCGAGCTCGGCATGGCGGAAAACGACCCGCGCCAGCGGCCGGTCTTCGTCTTGCGCCGCCAGGGAAGCAAGGAGCCGCCGAGTGACCTCAAAGGCCGCCTGTACGTCGAATACGCCCTGCCGCCGGCCGAGGCCCAAGGCCGCGTGGAAAGGCTCGCGGGCGAGCTGCGCGCCAAGCTCGAGGCGATCGAGGACTTGGGGCAGATGCTCGCCCGCCGCCGGGCCCGCTATCTCTCGGACGGCTTCGTGCGCGCCCGGATCAAGCGCGCGCGGCTGGACCTGGACGCCGAGGAGATCGGCCGGCTCCAGAAGGCGTTCGAGACGGTCGAAGAACTGGAGGCCGCCGGCGCCCCGGAGATCGCGCGAAAGGCCGGATTCGAGCCCGCGCTGGCCGCGCGCGTGGCGGCGGCCTTCAAACCGCGCGCGAGGAAAGCCGCCCGCGTCTAGGGCGCTGATAGTTTGCCGAGCCAGGCCTCGAAGGCTTCAAGCACCGTGGCGCCGCGGTAGACGGCGACGCGGCCTTCGGGCTGCTCGGGCAGTTGCGGCATGTACTCGAACCGCATCTCGACCGGGCCGGCGATCTTCCACGGCTCGAACTCCCGGATCCGGCTCACCGCCTCCCGCGCCGCCGCCTCGATCCGGCGCTTGGCCTCCTCGTGGGAGAGGCTCAGGGAGGAGCCCCGGCCGACGAGGCGTTTCACCGCCACGGTGACGGCCTTGGGCTGGATCCGGCGAATCTCGTCGCAGGCGGCCTGATCACCCGCCAGCATGATCACCGGGATGCCGAAATGGCCGGCGATCGCCGCCGTCTGCCCGATCTCGCCCACGGGCGTACCGTTGATCGTGATGCGCCGGATTTGAAAGCTTTGCGAATGCGCCAGCAGAGCGTCGGGCGCTCCCGACATGGCGTGCTGGCCGACGAAGATGACGCCGTCGTAAGCCTTCTCCGAGAAGTAATAGTTGGCCGGCGTCGGCTTGCCCTGGATCAGCCGGGCCCGCGGGTGGACGAGGTCGATGCTCAGCGTGCGGCTGCCGTCGTGCCCGTCCCAGACGACGATTTCGGAGGCGCCCGCCGCCAGCGCCCCTTCGACCGCCGCATTGAGCTCGCCGGCGAGCAACCGGCGCGACTCTTCAAAGCGCCGCTGGCCGGGCAGCAGTTGCTCTTCGGCGTTGTTGACGCCGCCGACTCCTTCAAGATCGGTCAGAATGAACACGCGCGGCCCCTGGGCGTACGCCAGACCCGCCCACACCAGCAACCAAACTCCGACGCTTCGCATGGAACGCTCCTATCCTATCAGCTCGCGCTGGTCAAGGCCGGGCGGGATCACATACCATGAGTAGCGGTGAATTCCCGCTGAAGCGGAAAGGAGCACTATGGCACAGATCAAAGGACCCGCGATCTTCCTGGCCCAGTTCATGGGCGACACCGAACCGTTCAACAGCCTGCCCGCGATCACCGCGTGGGCCAAGTCGCTCGGCTACATCGGCGTGCAGCTTCCTTCCTGGGACGGGCGCGTGATGGACCTGGCGCGGGCGGCCGAGTCCAAGGACTACTGCGACGAACTCAAAGGCCAGACCAACGGCCTCGCCATCACCGAGCTCGCCTCCCATCTTCAGGGTCAGCTCGTGGCGGTCCACCCGGCCTACGACGAGCTCTTCGACGGCTTCGCCGCCCCCGAGGTGCGCGGCAACCCGAAAGCCCGCACGGAATGGGCCGTCGAGCAGATGAAGCTCGTCATCCGCGCTTCCTACAACCTCGGGCTCTCCGCCGTGCCCACCTTCAGCGGCTCCTTCCTCTGGCACACGGTCTACCCGTGGCCGCAGCGGCCCGCCGGCCTAGTCGAGGAAGGGTTCAAGGAACTCGCGCGGCGCTGGAAGCCGATCCTGGATTACGCCGACGAGCACGGCGTCGACCTCGCCTACGAGATCCATCCGGGCGAAGACCTTCACGACGGCGTCACCTTCGAGCGCTTCCGCGAGGCCACGGGCAACCACCCGCGCGCCAACATCCTCTACGATCCGTCGCACTTCGTGCTCCAGTGCCTGGACTACATCGGCTACATCGACACCTACGGGGAGTTCATCAAGGCTTTCCATGTCAAGGACGCCGAATTCCGGCCTTCGCCCCGCAGCGGCGTCTACGGCGGCTATCAGGATTGGAAGAAGCGGCCGGGCCGCTTCCGGAGCCTCGGCGACGGCCAAGTGGACTTCAAGCAGGTGTTCACGCGCCTGACAGCGGTCGGCTATAGCTCCTGGGCCGTGCTCGAGTGGGAGTGCTGTTACAAGGATGCCGCGCAGGGCGCTCGCGAGGGGGCGCCGTTCATCGCTTCGATGCTGATCGAAACGCCGAAGAAAGCCTTCGACGACTTCGCCGGGGCCGCCACCGACGTGGCCCGCAACCGGCGGATCCTGGGAATCGACCGTTAGCCGGCGGTCCGCGCGGCGGTCCAAGACGTCGGCCGCCCGACGCCTTCGGGCAGCACGGTCGCCTCGTCGCCGCGCGTCATCTCGAGCTGCTCCTCAGTGAGATCTTCCGCGGTGCGCAGGTCCGCTCCGCGCAGGTCCGCGCCTTCCAGATCGACGCCGATCA
>JBBIMZ010000404.1:0-4163 GCA_037444135.1 Solibacteraceae bacterium | reverse complement strand
CTCGGCGCGAAGGCGGTGGGGATCGCGCGGCAGTACTTGTATGGCCTGTCGGCCTTCGGCCAGCGCGGCGTCGAGCGAGTGCTGGAGCTGTTGCGGACGGAACTGGCGCTGGACATGGGGCTGGCGGGGGTCCCGAACCTGGCGGCGATCGACCGCAGCCTGGTGCGCATCCGAGGAGGTTCGTTTTGATGAATCGTCGCGAGTTTTTTGCTGGATTGCTGGCCAACGCGGCGGTGCGCCCGGCCGGGGGGCAGACCCCGGAACGCAGGGCCAAAGTCGTAAAGCTGTTTAAATCTCCGGCCGGCCATCCGAATGGTCTGGAGACGTGCGCGGAAGGATTGTGGATCGGCGAGCAGGTCACCGATCGCGCCCATCTGGTCGACTGGACCGGGAAGCTGATCCGGAGCGTCGAGACCGAGTCGTCCAACACGAGCGGGATCGCGTTCGGGGGCGGGTTTCTGTGGATGGCGGCGAACGGCAAAGCGTTGTGGCGGCCGGCGCGGCCGACCGATGCGACGACGGGCGAGGTCGTCAAAGTCGACCCGGCCACGGGGAAGACGGCCGGAAGGTATCCGGTCCCGGGCGGCGGGGGTGTGCATGGACTGGAGTTTGCCGAGGGGAAGCTGTGGATCACGTCGTTGCGAATCGGCAAGCTCTCCCAAGTGGATCCGGCCGATTTTCGGGTAGTGCATCAGATTCCGGTGCAGCTCAGCCGGGCGCACGGGTTGGCGTGGGATCCGCCGGGAATCTGGTGCATGTTCTCCAACGACCGCGTCATCCAGAAGCTGGACGTGCGCGACGGGCGTGTGCTCGAAGTCATCCGCCTTGCGGCCGACGATCCCGACCCCCACGGCATGTGTCTCCACGATGGCAAGCTGTACTACTGCGACGCCGGGATCGGGCCCGGGGGAACAGCGAACCGGAGTCCTTGGGCGGGCTACGTATGCCGAATCGATCTGGTCTGATGCTGGCGGCTTTGCTCACCGCCGCCGCGGCGCAGGAGCCGCCGCGGGCGATCCTGCGGCCGTGGCCCGACTCGGTGGTGGCGCCGGGGCCGCTGAAGATCATCGTCAAGGGAGACGGCCCCGAGTTGCGGTTGGATGGCAAGCGGCTGGAAACGGCGATTCCGGCGCGCGGAGTGATGACGGCGGTTGTCGAGCCGGCGCCGGGAATCCACGAGTTGGTGCTGGCGACGGAGGTTGAAGAGAAGATACGATTCTTCGCCGGCGAGGGGGGACCACCGGGCTGGAAGGCTTACCGCGCTCATCCACCGGAGGCTGCTTGCGAAACCTGTCACCGCGCCGGCAACAATGCCTGGACGCTTCTGGGCGAGACCGCCGGACCGCAATGCCTGTCCTGCCACGGGGCGGCCGGATTTCCGAAGTCGCACACGCACAAGGCGGCGGAACTGGAGGAGTGCCAGATGTGCCATGATCCCCACGGGTCGACCGAGGCCCGGCACTTGAAAATGCCCAAAGAAACAGCCTGCAAACAGTGCCATGGCTGAGACGGCGTCGCAGGCGGATTTTGTACAGCGATGAAGCGCCTGATTGAGAGGACGATTTGCCGCGCCGGGGCCGCCGGGCTGACGATGGTGCTGTTGCTGAGCGGCTGCGGCCTGCGGAAGACCGCCGGGCCGGATGAGGAAGCGGCGGCGGAGCGGCGGGTGCGGGCCGACGTCGCCTTTCTGGCGGCCGACGAACTGGAAGGCCGCGGCACGCCGGGCCGCGGTTTGGACTTGGCGGCGCTTTACCTGGAGGCGCAGTTAGCGGCGGCAGGCGTGGCGCCGGCGGTTTCCGGCTCCTACCGGCAGCATTACCGCGTCGGCTCCTACCAGCCGGCTGAGGCGGAAGTCCGGGTGCGCGTCAACGGGAAACCGTTGAGCCGGCAAGATTATCTCTTCATCAACTTCGGCCGCGACCCCGAGAAAGGCCCCCTGGCTTTTCCCGTTGTGGACGGCGGGACCGGCGTGGTGGCGGAAGAACGCCGTGTGAACGAACTGGCGTCGCTTGATCTTCGGGGCAAAGCGGTCTTGGTGCGGAAAGGGGCGCCCTGGCCTCTGGATCCGGCGGCCGTCTTCGGGCCGGACCGGGCGATGGGGAAGCTCATGGCGGCGACGGTGCGCGGCGCCGGACTGCTCGTGTATGTGTGTGAAGAGCTGGATCGCGGCGAAGAGGCCGAAAGCAAGTTTTTTTCGGAGATGAAGAACGCTCCGGTGGCGTTTGTGCGCGAACCGGGGATCGGGCACGTCTCGGCGTTGAATCCGATTCTGGTGGCGAGGCCGAGTGCCGGCGTTAAGGCGGGCGACCGGATTGAGATCACCTTGAAGGCGCCGGTCACGGAAGGGCGGGCGGCGAACGTGCTCGGGCAAATCGCCGGCGCCGATCCGAAGCTGAAAGAGGAGTGGGTGGTCTTCACGGCGCACTATGATCACGTGGGCATGCGCCAGGCCGGACCCGGTGAGGACGGGATCTGGAACGGGGCGGACGATAACGCGTCGGGCACGGCCGGAGTGCTCGAGATCGCGCGGCGCGTGGCGCGGGCGCCGGGCAAGCGCAGCACGCTCGTGTTTTTCACCAGCGGCGAGGATCGGGGGATTTTCGGCTCGGCGTGGTACGCCGCCGCGCCGGTGGTGCCGATGACCCAGGTGGCGACGCAGTTCAACCTGGACATGATCGGGCGCTCCGAGGGGAAGGTCCAGGGCATCGCTCCGGCGGCGGCCTCGCTCTTTGAAGAGGCGGTCGAAGCGGGGCGGCGGCGCGGCATCGAGGTCATCCCGGACCAACAGCCGAGCTGGCGCCTGATCTACCTGACCGACATCTACCACTTTGCGCGGGCGGGCGTGCCCGGGATTTTCTTTTTCACGGGAACGCATCCGGACTATCACCAGGTGACGGACACCGCCGACAAGATCCGCTACGCGGAGCTGGTGAAGATTATAGACGTAGCTTACGAAGTTGCGCGGCCGTATGTGGACGGCAGGGCCAGGCCCGGCTATCAGCGTCCGGCTTGGTTCGTGACGCCGGAGTAAGCCGGCATTAGAAGGTTCTGACGTCCAATCCGACGATGTCATCGACGCGGAGGGTCTCCTTGACGACAAACGGCTCGCCGTACTTGACGCCGATTTGCTGGCCGTAGAACCGGGCGACGGCGGCCAGGCGTTCGCGGATTTCCTCGCGGCCGGGAAACAGCTCCGAGGCGTCCGAGGCGCCGTACTGGGATTGGTAGCAGAAGAGCGCCTCCATGCGGCGGTCGAATTGGGCGGTGATATCGACGACGAAGGAGGGCTTGACGTTGGCGTACAGCGAGGCGTAGACGACTTTCGAGGGCCGGTGCGGTTCTCTGGCGGCGTCGAGTTTCTTCAAGCCGGCGAGGAATGAGGCTTCATAGCCGAGTTCGCAGGCGCGGTAGTGGTCCGGGTGCCGGGCTTCCCAGTAGGGCAGGATGACCAGGCGAGGACGCAGGAGGCGGATTTCGGCGGCCAGCGTCATGCGGGCCGAGATGGCATTTTCGAGGCGGGCGTCGGGGAGGCGCAGGTTGGCGCGGTAGCGCAGGCGCAGTTTTTCGGCCGCGGCTTCGGATTCGCGGAGGCGGAGGTCAGGGGAGCCGCGCGTGCCCAGGTCGCCAGCGGTCAAGTCCACGGCGCCGGTACGATAGCCCATTTCCGCCAAGCGAATCAGCGTACCGCCGCAAGTTTGCTCGATGTCGTCGGGGTGGGCGGCGACGGCCAGAACGTCAACGGTCGCGGAAGGGGGTGGATCGGTGTAAGGGTTGCGCACGCGCATGATAGCTCGGGAAGGGATCTCGCCTCACCACCGGAGGTCACCGCGCCGGCGGTAGCGCTGGCGGGTCCGCATCGAGGAGATGAGCGCCATGCCGGCCAGGAATCCGCCGACATGGGCGAACCAGGCTACACCGCCCTGCGCCGAAGCCAACTGTCCCACCGCCGCCATCCCGCTGAAGATCTGGATGAGAAACCAGTAGACCAGGATCACGACCGCGGGGATTTCGGCCGTCGTCAGGAAGAAGAAGACCGGGACCAGCGTGACGATGCGGGAATTGGGAAATTTCAACAGATAGGCGCCCATGACGCCGGACACAGCGCCGCTGGCGCCGATGGTCGGAACGGGCGAACCAGGGTTGGTGACCACGTGGGCGAGCCC
>JBBIMZ010000403.1:0-4171 GCA_037444135.1 Solibacteraceae bacterium | reverse complement strand
AGGCTTTCGGCGCGGTGGATGAGCAGGCCGTGCGCGGCAGCCCGGAGCTGCGCCAGAAGGTCGAGGAGGAAGTCGGCGCGTTCGGGGACTGAGCGTCACTTGCGATCCTTCATTGGTGTGGGACGGGCCTGGTGATCCGCTCGTCCCCCTTGCCGTGCATGGTGGGTCTGTCGCCTCGCACAATCTCCACGCCGGTTCGCTGGAGCGTCTCGGGCGTCGGAGCAGTGTCCACAGCCCCGCTCCCGGCGCTCGTGCAGCCCTGAGCGCCGGATTCGCTATGCTGAAAACCCGAGGCATCAAGGATGAGTTCGATCTCCGTCAGCCGCCGTCAGGTTCTCCGCGATTCGCTCGCCGTGCTGGCGCCGGCGCTGGCGGCCGCACCATTGAAAGCGAGCGCAACGAAACTGGGCATTCCCGGGCCGTATCGCGGCCGAGTGGTGGCCGTGTCCCACCCCGGAGCCGTGGTCTCCGGCGCGTATCAACAGGAACCCGTGCGCGAAATGATGCGCCGGGGCATGACGGAGCTGACCGGCGCCGGCGGGTGGGCCGAGGCTTGGCGCGTCTTCTTCGAGCCGGGCGACGTGGTGGCGATCAAAGTCTGCCCGGTGGGCGGGCGATGGCTCTGTTCGGACGCGCTCGTACTTCACGAGATCATCGCCGGCCTGCTCGAGGCGGGCGTCCGGCGCCGGGACATCCTCGTCTATAACCGCTACCGGCGCGAGACCTACGAAGCCGGCATCCACCGCTGGCTGCCAGAAGGCATCAAGCTGACCTGGGCGTCGGAGGCCTACAACAAGATCCAGCAAGACATCGGCGGCTACGATCCGGATGTGTTTGTGGAACTGGCGCTGGCCGTGCCCGGTCAGGACATCCGCGAGGAACGCGTGCGGCGCTCCTACGTGGCGCGCCTGCTCACGCGCCAGGTCAACAAGGTGATCAACCTGCCCGTGCTGAAGCACCATCAGGCTTCGGGCGTCACGATCGCGCTCAAGAACCTCTCGCACGGCTTCGTCAACAACGTCGAGCGCAGCCACGCCACGTACACGCTGAACGCCACCGGCACGTTCATCCCGGCCGTGGTGAGCCAGCCGGTGTTCCGGGAAAAGGTGGTGCTGCATATCGTCGACGGCGTGCGGGCGCAGTATCACGGCGGTCCGGGCGGCGTGCGCCGCTTCATGTGGGAACACAAGACGATGTATTTCGGGACCGATCCGGTGGCGCTCGATAAGGTCGGCTGGAAAGTGCTCGACGAGGAGCGGGCCAAACACGGCCTGGCGCCGATCGCGCTGTCGAAGCCGGACGAGTACAGCCGGTTCCTCAACTGTCAGGTCGAGCACATCGAGCTGGCGGGCGCGCTCGGGCTGGGCGAGTTCGACGACGCCCGGATCGACGTACGGCGGGTGGCGCTCGGCGCCTGAGCTGCGCTTACCCTCTCAAGTCCCGGAAGGCCTCCTCGATTTCCCGCTTGGCCTCGGGCGGCGGCGGGATCAGCGGCAGGCGCGGGGGTCCGCCGTAGTAGCCGTTCAGATCCATCGCGTATTTGAGGCCGGGCACGCCGTGCTTGGCCGTCGCCAGCCAGGCGGCGCGGGCGATGCGGTTCTGCCAGTCCAGCGCGGCCTCGGCGTCGCGCGTGCGGTGCGCCTCCCAGATCGCGATGGTCGCGTAAGGAGCGGCGTTCGCAAACGCCAGGACGGCCCCGGCGGCGCCCACGGCGAGCGAGGGCCAGAGCGTCGGGGCGGAACCAACCAGGACGCGAAAGCCCGGCCTGACTTCCCGCATCATTCGCATCACCTTCTCCAGGTTCCCCGAGCTTTCTTTGATCGCGACGATGTTGGGGTGGTGGGAAAGCTCGGCGACGGCTTCGGGCGGGATGTCTACGCCGGTAGCCTGCGGCCAGTTATAAATCATCAGAGGGATCTTGGCCTGATCGGCCACGGCGCGAAAGTACAGCGCCTGCGCCGCCGCGTTGTCCAACAGGTTCTTGTAATAGTGCGGCGTGCGGACCATGGCGGCCTTGTAGCCGATCTCGGCGGCGCGGTTGGTCAGCGTCACGGTTTCGCGGACGCTCTCCATGCCCGTTCCGGCGATCAGGAGTTTGTCGGGCGCGGCCCATTCGGCCACCCATTCCCAGAGCCGGATCTTCTCGTCAGCGGTGAGATAGACGCTCTCGCCGGTCGATCCGCAGACGACGTAGCCGGCCAAAGCCGTCTTGTTCCACTTCTCGATGTTGTACCGGAGCTTGGCCTTGTAGAGGTTGCCTTCGTGATCGAAGGGCGTCGCAATCGGGGGGAAGATGCCCTCCAGTTTCATCGGCCGAAGCGCTAAAGGGTCCTCGCCCCGAGGGGCGAGGACCCGGCGAGGGAAACGTCAGACGACCTTGATGAAGACGATCACCAGCGTGTAGAGGGCGAGCGACTCGATCAGCGCCAGGCCGAGAATCAGCGCAAACCGGATGGCGCCGGCCGCCGCCGGGTTCCGGGCCATGCCTTCGGCGCAGGCCGCCACCGCCTTGGCTTGGCCGAGGCCGCACAGACCGGAGGCGATCGCCATCGAAAAGCCGGAGGTGATGGCCACCCAGTTGGTGGCGCCGCCCCCCTCCTGCGCCAGCACCGGGCTGGCCAGAACGAACAGCGCGAGCAGAACCAGAAACAGCTTGGGATTCATGGGGTGAGTTTTCTCCTTGTTGGAATGAACCGCTCCCAGGAGGTGGTTCCCGTCATCCTCTTGCAGCCGGGCTCACACTGGAAGCGCATGATGCCGGAATCGGATCAGTGCTCGTGGGCGACGGCCCCTTGCACGTAGACCATCGTGAGCAGCACGAAGATATAAGCCTGAAGCACGCCGACGAAAACGTGCAGGGCCATGAAGACCACCGGAACCAGGAAATACGTCAGTCCGAGGAAGACCAGAAACACATTTTCGCCCGCGAACATATTGGCGAAAAGACGAACCGTCAGTGAAAGCGGCCGCGCCAGATGGCTGACGATCTCGATGGGGAACATGATAGGCGCCAGCCACCAGACGGGACCGGCGAAGTGCGCCGCATAACGCAGCGGGCCCTGTTCCCGCATCCCCATCAGGTTGTAGTACAGGAATGCGAAGAGCGCGCAGCCGAGCGGCACCGGCGCAAACATCGTCGGCGACTCGAACGCCGGCAGGATCCCCAGCTCGTTGCCGAACAAGATGAACAGAAACAGCGTGGCGAACAGGTGCAGGTACTTCGGCCCGTGATGTCCGATGATCTCCTCCGACTGCCCGCGCAAGAAACCGTAGATCAGCTCGAAGAAGTGTTGAAGCCCGCCGGGCCGGTCCATCGACAGGCGCGGCCGGAGCCAGCCGAACAGGCCGACGAGCACCAGGAAGACCACGACCTGGAGCACGACGAAGTTGGACCACGGCTTGTCCGGATGCTCGGCGTGCAAGCCGGCCAGGCTCAGCGCCGCATTGGCCGGCCCTCCCAGATAGCGATTGAAGAGCGCCGTGATCCAAAGCTCATGTTCGGGCATAGATCAGCTCGTAGAGGATCTCTAACAGGACGGCGGCGACCGCGACGAAAAGACCCACCAGCGCCGCCAGCATGTTCACCCGGAAGTATCTCACTATAACATAGCCCGCCAGGCCGAACAGCAGATAGCGCAGCGGAAGCAGCCATTTCAGGCTCTTGCGCGGGCGGTGCGCCGTAGCCGGATCCAGCGAATCGGCCAAGCGGTGCAGCCACCGGAAGTTGACCACGGAGACGGCGGCGCCTACCAGGAAACCCAGGCCCGCAGCCCGGCCGAAACGCCAGGCGGCCACAAGGCAGCCGGCAAGGCCGAGCCAGATCATGTGGACGTAGATGCGCCGGAGGGCGCGCTCGTAGAAGAGATCGCCCGCGGCGGGCGCGTCATGCACCTGAGTCGCGGTGCACCTCCCGGACGAGCTCGACGAAGCCGGCGGCGATCCCGATGAGCAGAAAGACGATGTAAAGGAAAGAAGTTCCGAACAGCCGGTCCAGCCCGTACCCGATGGCGTAGCCGACCAGCACGCAAGCCGGAAGCACGAAGGCGAGCGAGGTGTAGCGGCCCACCATCGCCCAGACGTTGCGCTCGCGTGTCGGCATCCACTCGGATTCTACCGTGATCGTTTGCCGGCCGCGAGCGAGGCGGCGCGCGCGGCGGTTTCGGCGACGAGC
>JBBIMZ010000402.1:0-4171 GCA_037444135.1 Solibacteraceae bacterium | reverse complement strand
CGTGAGTCATCGTGACGCTGAGCTGGCGACGCTGCACCGCTTCGGGACCTTCGTAGGTGGCTTCCAGCTGAGCATCCATCCATTTCTGTCCCAGAAAGCCGGGGCAGTCCTCGGTGATGCCATAGCCCCCCATCAGGCTGACCGCCTCGCGCATCATGTTGGCGCCGTGGCCGGTGTTCCACAGCTTGGCGGCCGGACAGAGGACGTTGGCCTGAGAGTCCAGGATCAGAAACCGGACCAGCGGATCGGCGCGGAGCTGTTCGAGGCGGGAGGCATCGCGTTTCGCTTCCGGTTTCGCCTCCAGTTCGAGCAGTTCGAGAGCCTCCTTCTGGGAGGCGCGCAAGGCTTTAAACGCCGCCAACCCGCCGCGCACGCCGCGGGCGGCCAGGATCGCGTCTTTTTGCCGCTCCAGCGGGTCCAGTTCGTCGAAGAGCCGGGCGGCGGCGAAGCCGAGCGAAGCGGCCGCCTCCCCGGTGGCCCAGACATCGATGAGCCGGTGCAGAACATCCTCGCGCTGCTGGAGGCCCAGCTCGTAGCGCGGCGATCCCGGCGGTACGGCCTCGCTGCCGCGGAAGCGATCCCGGTGATACCGGATCAGCGGCTCGACCGCCGAGAGGAGCTTCGCCGCGGTCATCAACCCGACGGTGACGCGAGTGCGGCGGAAGACGGCCTCGATGATCTCGGCGTGGTCGTAGTTGGGTACGATGACGCCGTCCCGGACCGTATAGCCGCCAATGATCCGGCCGGCCGGGACGCGGAGCGTGAAGACCGGGTCCGACGTCGCCGACAGCTGGTGGACCAGCTTCCGCGTGGGAGTGCCGCGGTCGAAGGTTCCCGGATCGGCCTCCTCCAGGATTACCATGCAGCTTCCCTGGATGCGCTCGTCGGCCGAATCCACGGCGGCGGTGACGAAGTTGGCAAAGGGCATGTTCGTGATGAACCGGCCGCGCTTGGTGACTTCGAGGACCGGCTCGGCGCCGTCGGGCCACTCGGCGACGCGCACCTTGCCGCCGAGCAGCCCGGTCTCGACTCCCACGTAAGGCAGTGGCTCGGTCAGACAGAAGGCGCCGCGCCAGGGCGCGCGTCCCGGCGCCGGCGCGGCCAGACTCATGTAGCGCCGCTTTTGCTCCTCCGTGCCCCGCTCATGGATCGGAGCCAGGGCCAGTGCGGTGGCGAGGCTGCACGTCGCCGCGCCGGCGTCGACCCAAGCCAGTTCGAACGCCGCCAGCGCCAGCGCCAGGTTCTTCGGTCCCTCGATGTAGCCGCCGTATTCGGGATCGATGTAGACGGCGGTGAGGCCGGCCTGGTCGAACCGGCGCAGCATCTCCGCCTTCCGTTCGTTCCACTCGTGGACGTGGCGCGCGCCCTCGGCCACCAGGCGGGCCACCGTTCCCCGGGCCACCGCGCGGGCGGCCTGCACGAGCATCTGGAGGTCGAACCGGTCGGCGAAGCGCCACATGATCTGGCGGACGTCGTCGCCGGGAAGCGTTCGAAGCATGGGCCGCTGGAGGCCGGCGCCGCGATTTGGCATAATCCGATCCTTTTCGCTAATTGTACCAAAAGGGACATTATCCGCCACTCCGTTTTCGGCCCGCCGTCAGGCCCGCGGGTGCGCCTTGTCGTAGACCGCCATGAGTTGGGTGAGGGAAACCTGCGTGTACTTCTGGGTCGTCGACAGCCGGGCGTGACCGAGCAGTTCCTGAATCGACCGCAAGTCGGCGCCGTCGCTCAGCAGGTGCGTGGCGAAAGCGTGGCGGAAGCTGTGGGGATGCAAAGACGGGTCGAAGCCGAAGGCCGTCGCGTAAAACTTGACAAGCCCGCGCACGGTGCGGTCCGACAGCCGGCGGCCGCGGTGATTGACGAAGAGGGCGGTTTCGCCCGGGGCTGCTTGCCGGTGCTCGAGGTAGCGTTCGAGCGCCGCCGCCGCCTTCGATGGAAACGGCACCTGGCGCTGCTTTTTCCCTTTGCCGCGCACGAGCAGCCATCGGCCCGCCAGATCGAGGTCTTCAACGTCGAGCGCCACCAGTTCGCTCACGCGCACGCCGCTGCCGTAGAGCAATTCGAAGATCGCCACGTCGCGCTCCGGATAGGCGCGGCGCAGATCCTTCTCGGCGATCCGATCGAGCAGGCGGTTGGTCTGCTCGGCGCTCATCACGCGGGGCAGGAGCCGTTTCGCCTTCGGTGTGGCGACCAGGCGAGCCCGGTTCGTCGAAAGCGCCCCGTGCTTGATCAGGTAGCGGAACAGGGAGCGCACGGCGGCGAGTTTTCTCCGAATCGTCGTGGCGGTAAGCCCTTGCGCGTACAGATGCCCCAGCCATTCGCGGATGGCGAGCGTATCCAGCGCCTCGGGCGCCGGAGGCTCGCCGCCGGGCGGGGTGAAGTAGGCGGCGAACTGCTCGAGGTCGACGGCGTAGCTCCGCACCGTGTGCGGCGAGGCGTTCTCCCGGCGCAACTCATCGAGGAATTCGCGGATCCGCCGCTCGAGTTCAGGCATAGGCCATCCGGTCCGCCTCGAGCTTTTCGAGCGCCCGCCGGCACAGCGCCGCATGACGCGCCCGGCGGTCGCGCCGCAGCCGGCGCTGGGTCTCCTCGTCGAGTGGCGGCAGCAGGTCAAAGGTGATGTTCGCCGGCTGGTAGTCGTGCGGATCGGCGCCGGAAACGTAGTGGCAGAGGGAACCGAGGGCGGTCTCGCGCGGCGGGATCCACAGCGGCCGGCCCGCCGCCAGGGCCGCGGCGTTACGCCCCGCCACGAGGCCGGTGGCGATCGACTCGACGTAACCTTCGACGCCCGCGATCTGGCCGGCGAACAAGATCCTCGGCTCGCTTCGCAACTGGAGCGCGGCATTGAGCAGGGCCGGGCCGTTGATGTACGTGTTGCGGTGAATCTGGCCGTACCGCAGGAATTCGGCGCGTTCCAGGCCCGGGATCATGCGGAAGATGCGGGCCTGTTCGCCATAGCGCAGGTAGTTCTGAAAGCCCACCATGTTGTAGCTGCCGCAGCGCAGGTTCTCCGGCCGGAGCTGTACGACGGCGTAGGGTTGGCGTCCGGTGCGGGGGTCGATCAAGCCGGTGGGCTTCATCGGACCGAACCGCAGCGTGTCCCGGCCGCGGCGGGCCAGCTCCTCGATCGGCAGGCAAGCCTCGAAGTACGGAATGTCGTCGGGAATGTGGGGCGAATGGGCCTGCGCCGCAACGAGCGCGTCGACGAAGCGCTCGTAATCGTCCCGGCTGAGGGGGCAGTTCAAATAGTCACCCGTGCCGTCGATCGACTTGCCGTAGCGCGACGCCGCAAAGGCGACGCTCCGGTCGATCGTTTCCGCGTCGACGATCGGGCTGATGCTGTCGTAGAAGTAGAGTCGCTCGGTGCCGGTGATGCGGGCGATCTCGGCAGCCAGCGCATCGCTGGTGAGCGGGCCGGTCGCGATGATCACGATCCCTTCGCCGGGGATCGAAGTCGCCTCCTCGCGCCGGACTTCGATTCCGGGGCAGGCTTGGATCCGGCGCGAGACCTCGGCGGCGAACCGCTCCCGGTCGACCGCCAGCGCCTGCCCGCCCGGCACGCGCGTCCCGACGGCGACTTCGAGCAGCAGCGAGTCCAGGCGCCGCAGCTCTTCCTTGAGCAGCCAGGGGGCCGTGTTCTCGGTTTCGCTCTTGAGCGAATTGCTGCAGACGAGCTCTGCGAGCAGGCCCGTTTTGTGCGCGGGCGTCTGGCGCGCCGGGCGCATCTCGTAGAGGATCACGCGCGCACCCGCGCGGCTCGCCTGCCAGGCCGCTTCGCAACCCGCCAAGCCGCCTCCCAGAATGCGAATCGGATCCGACACCGCCAGTTCCATCGTAAAACCTTTTCCCGGACCGGCGGACCGATATAATGGTTCGCGCATGTTCCGCCTCACCGTCCTGTTCTGCGCGCTGCTGACGCCGGCGGCTCTCCGGCCGGAAAGCCGGGCGATCACGCCCGCACGGCGGTCGCCGCCAGGTCTTTGACGTGGGCTTCGATCAAGTGGACCGCCTCGACGGGACGCCCGTTCAGTATGAACGAATCGAACGGATCTATCTGATCTTCCAGGAGGTCCTCGATCCGCGCGAGCCGGCCGCCGTGCTCCTGCTCGCCACGAGACTCTCCGCAGCGCCTTCTCGTCGGCCCACTCCTTGGGCAGATACAGGCGCCAGG
>JBBIMZ010000401.1:2456-4177 GCA_037444135.1 Solibacteraceae bacterium | reverse complement strand
CCACGCCCTGTACCAGACGGCGCCCCACTTCGATGCCGTAGTTTTCCACGAACACAAGGCGTTTGGAGAGTTCCGGGTCGCGGGAAAGCTGCACGATTTCGCGGATCAGATTGCGGCCCTCGCCGTCGGCCGGGTGCGCTTTGCCCGCCACCACGATCTGGACGGGGCGCGAGGGATTGGTCAGAAGCCGCCGCAGCCGCTCCACATCACGCTTGAACAGCGTCGGGCGCTTGTAGGCGGCGAACCGCCGCGCGAATCCGATCGTGAACGCCTCCGGGTCCAGCACCTCGGAGAGGCGGCGGATCTCAGCCTGCGATGCCCGGCGCTCCTCGGCCGCCCTGCGGACGCGCTCGCGGACAAAGTTCACCAGCTTGCGTTTGCGGCGCCGGTGCGCCTCCCAGAGTTCCGAGTCCGGGATATCGTCGATCAACTCCCAGGTGGCCGGATCCAGGTAGCGGTCCCGCCAGTCCGGCTGGAGGTACTGATCATAAAGCGCCGCCAGATCCGAGTTGAGCCACGTCAACAGATGCACGCCGTTGGTGATCGACGAGATGGGCACTTCCCAGACCGGTAGCTGCGGCCAAAGCCGGTGCCACATCTCCTGGGAGACCTGGCGGTGCAGCCGGCTCACTGCGTTGCGGTAGGAGGCGGTCTTGATCGCCGCCACCGCCATCGAGAACGGCTCCTGCGGATTGTGAATGTCCTGGCGGCCGAGCGTGAGGAGCTTCTCAAAGGGAATGCCGGACTCGCGGCAGTATTCGTGAAAGTACTCGTACATCAGGTGCGGATCGAACAGGTCGATGCCCGCCGGGACCGAAGTGTGCGTCGTGAAGACGTTGTTGTTCCGCGCCGCCTCGAGCGCCTCGTCGACGCTGAGCTGGTACTCCTCCATCAGAATGCGGATCCGCTCGATGGCCAGAAACGCCGAGTGACCTTCGTTCATGTGGTAGACGGTGGGCTTCAAGCCCAGAGCCCGGAGCGCCCGCAGGCCCCCGATGCCGAGCACAATCTCCTGCCGGATCCGCCAGTGGCTCTCGCCCGGATACAGCCGGTCGGTGATTTCGCGATGATGCGGCTCGGCGTTCTCCGGGATGTTCGTGTCCAGCAGGTAAAGCTTGACCTTGCCCACATTCTGCTGCCAGACCTTGATCTGCACCGGCCCGGACGGCAGCTTCACCGATACCCGCAGTTCGTTCCCCGAACGGTCGCGCACCGGCAGCACCGGCAGCGTGTAGAAGTCGTTGACCGGATAGCGTTCGATCTGCCAACCGTCCGGGTTAAGCGACTGCTGGAAGTAGCCTTTCTGGTACAGCAGCCCCACGGCGACCATCGGGATGCCGGCGTCACTGGCCGCTTTGAGATGGTCTCCCGCCAGCAGCCCCAATCCGCCGGAGTAGATCGGCAGGCAGCGCACCAGCCCGTACTCCATCGAGAAATAGGCGACGAGCAGGTCCTCATAGACGTCGGGCCGCTGCATGTAGGCGTCGTAGCGCTCGCAGGCCCGGCGGTAGAGCGCCCGGTAGCGGGGATCGGCCGCCCGCTTGTCCAGCTCCTCCTGCGAGATCTCGCCCAGAAGGCGCACTGGATTCTGGTCGGTGGCCTCCCAGAGATTGGCGTCCAGCCGGCGGAACAGCGAGCGGATCGTCGGATCCCAGGTCCACAAGACGTTGTAGGCGAGCTCGGTCATCCGCTCCAGCTCTGGAGGCAGCGCCGGCCGCACC
>JBBIMZ010000401.1:258-2440 GCA_037444135.1 Solibacteraceae bacterium | reverse complement strand
GACGGATCTCGAAGGCCATACAGGACTGCCCAGTCGAACGATCAACAAGCCACCATAGCAAATCGGCCTTGCCGCGTCGACCGTGCGCCGCGCTATGGCGGGCGCCGGCGCCGGCAGCGCCGTCGCGCCCGATCCCCTTTTATAGTATTCTGAAGGTGGCTATTGGATCGCGAGATTGGAGGTCAATTCTTATGATAGCAACAGTGCGCAGGCTGGCACTCATCCTCGGCGTTGGCTTCTGCATCGTCGCTGCGTCGAAGGCGCAGACGGGAGCGATCGAAGGCGACGTCATCGGCGAGGACGGAGGGCCGCTTCGGGACGCCCTTGTTCGCATCGAGCGTATCGACATCAAGGGCAACTACAAGGTGAAAACCAACAAGAAGGGGCACTACTTCCACGCAGGGTTGCCTCTCGGCACCTACAACGTTTCCGTCGAGGTGGACGGCAAAACCCGCGACATGATAAAGGGCGTCCGCGTCGGGCTCGGCGATCCGGTCGTCGTCAACTTCAACCTGGCCGAAATCAGGAAACGCCAGGAAGCGCTCCAGGCGGCCGCCCAGGCGGGCCAGCTCACCGAGGACCAGATGCGCGGCCTGTCGAAAGAGCAGCGTGAAGCCCTCGAGCGCCAGATGAAGGAGCGCTCGGAGGCCATGCGGCGCAACAAGGCCCTCAACGACGCCTTCAACGCCGGCATGGCGGCCAAACAGGCCCGGCAGTGGGACGTGGCCATCGAGAACTTTCAAAAAGCGGCTGAGATCGATCCGCAGCAGCACGTCGTCTGGGCGAATCTGGCCGAGTCCTATATGAACCTGGCCGACACCAAGCGCGGCCCGGAGATGGAGGCCGCCATCGCCAAGAGCCTCGAGGCCTGGCAGAAAGTCGTCTCCATGATGCCGAACGACCCGGCCTACCACAACAACTACGGCCTGGCGCTGGCCAAGGCCAAGAAGTTCGCCGAGGCGACCGCCGAACTCGAAAAGGCGGCGGCGATCGATCCGGCGGGCGCCGGCAAGTACTACTACAACCTCGGCGCCGTGCTCGTCAACACGGGGCAGCTCGAAGAGGCCGGCCAGGCGTTCAAGAAGGCGATCGAAGCGGATCCGAACTACGCCCCCGCTCAGTACCAGTACGGCGTCTATCTGGTCTCGAAAGCGACCACCACGCCGGACGGTCAGGTCGTCCCCCCGCCCGGCACGAGAGAGGCGTTCGAGAAATATCTGGCTCTGGACCCCAACGGCCCGTTCGCCGAATCGGCCAAAGGGATGCTCCAGACGCTCCAGAGCACCGTGCAGACTCAGTACGTGAACCCGGAAGCGCAAAAGAAGGCCAAGAAGCGGTGATGGTGGCGGTCGCGGCCGGCCGGCGATGATCCGCAGCTTCATCTATCTCCTTGTCGCGATTTTCCTGATTATCTTCGTCCGCGCGGCGGCCGGGGTCATCGGCAAAGCGATCGCGCAGTTGTTCGAGCCGGGCTCGGAAACCGCCGGCCGGCAGCCCCCGCGGATCGAACTGAAAAAAGACCCCGTCTGCGGCATTTACGTATCCTCGGACACCAAGGTCCGCAAAACGATCGCCGGCAGGGAGTACTACTTTTGCTCGGAAAGCTGTCGCGACCGCTTCAAGGGTTAGCTGCGGAGAAGCAGTCCTCGAGGCGTGGCTCGGCCCCGGCTTCGATCCGCGCCAGCAGATGCCGGGAGCCGAGGGCGGCCCGCTCGAGCGGAGTGGTTTCCCGCCCCGGCGAGGGCCGGACATCACCCTCGGCCCGGATTCCCTTGCCGGCCAGCTTCTGCTCCCGGGCGAAGATCTCGAGCACCGTTTCCAGGTGACGGCGGGCCTCGGCGCCGTGCCCGCCCAAATACAGCGCGCAGCCCGTCCAGTAGTGGCCCTCCGGGGCGCCGAAGCGCGCCGCGATGCGGAACTTCTCGAGCGCGGCCCGCCTCTTCCCTTCCCTCAGATCGAGCAGCCCCAGTTGCAGGAACGGCCCCGCCTGTTCCGGATTGAGCTCGCGCAGCCGCTCCAGCAGCCGGCGCGCCCGCCCGTGATCGATCGGCGCTCTCGGATCGGCCGAGGACAGCAGCGCGCCGAGCTTGGCCAGCGCCCGGGCGCTCGCGGGATTGACTTCGAGCAACTTCTCGTAAGCCGCGGCGGCTTCTTCGTACCGCCCCGACTGAAAGTGGATGGC
>JBBIMZ010000401.1:0-248 GCA_037444135.1 Solibacteraceae bacterium | reverse complement strand
ACGTGCTCCAGGCTGGCGCCGAGATAATAGAGCGAGTCCTCGTGCACCGGGTTGGACCGCAGGCATTGCTCGTAGGCGGCCGCAGCCCCCTCGTAGTCCCCCTTCATGCGGAGCTGGTTGGCCTTGCGAAACGCCGCCCAGAATTCGACCAGTTGTTGTTTGCCGGCATCGGCCGGCGCGGTAGTCTCCGGCGGCTCCTGCCGGCGGGAACACACCAGGAGCATCGCCAGCGCCGCCGCTATCGCCAG
>JBBIMZ010000400.1:1584-4179 GCA_037444135.1 Solibacteraceae bacterium | reverse complement strand
TCCGAGCGGCATCGTCACGCTGATCATCAATCAGGAGGTCAGCGCGCCGCAGCCGCCGCCGGCCGGGGGCATTCAGTCTCCGTCGTTCACCAAGCGCTCCGTGCAGACCCAGGTGACGCTCAACGACGGCGATACGATCGCAATCGGCGGCATCATCAACGAGAGCGCCACCGAGAGCAGCGCCGGCGTTCCGTATCTGCACCGGCTGCCGGTCATCGGTCCCGCCTTCGGCAGCAAGTCCAAGGATAAAGAGCGCACCGAGCTGGTGGTGTTCATGACGCCGCGCGTGGTCTACGATCTGAACCAGGTCGTGGACGCCACCGAGGAGCTCAAGTCGCGCTTCCGGCGGCTCACGCGGGAGCTGCGCGACATGGAGTAGAGGGGCAGGCGGGGAGGACTGGAAATCGGACACTGAGGTGTTGTAGGAAAGTAGTTAGTGGGAGGTGTCCGATGCCCCGGTATGTGTTTCAGTGTCAGGAATGCCACGAGGAGTTCGAGAAGGTGATGCACATGGACGAACTGGGCCGCGTACAGGTGGAGTGCCCCCGCTGCAAGAGCACCAAAGTCGAGCAGGCGGTGGCGACCTTCGCCGCCGTCACCTCCAAGAAGAGCTGACGGCGCCGCGGCTCCGACGTAAGGCGTGCACGGGGAAGGCCGCGCCGGCGTCATACTGGGAGAGGGAGTAGGATTCGAATGTCAAACCAACGAGCCGCTCGACTCGCCCGGCGGCGAGGCTTCTCGCTGATCGAGCTGCTGATCGTGATCGCGATCATTCTGATCATCGCAGCCATCGCCGTGCCGAAGCTCGATAAAGCCCGGATGCACACGCAGGAGATGGCGGCGATCCAGCAGATCCGCACGATCCACACCGCGCAGACGCAGTATTACTCGCAGTTCGGCCGCTACGCCAAGACGCTCGAGGAGCTCGGCCCTCCGGCGAGCGGGGCGGCCGGGCCGGCGGCGGCGGATCTGATTCCCGGCGATCTGGCCAAGGGGGAGAAGAGCGGCTACCGCTTCATTCTCCAGGCGACGCCGACCGGTTACACGATTCACGCCAACCCGGTAGCGTATAACAACACCGGGCGCCGCTCGTTCTACTCCGACCAGACGCTGGTGGTGCGCGAGAACTGGGGCCAGGAGCCGGCCGACGCCAACAGCCCGGAGATCAAGTAGCGCCCGGCGGAGCGTGACCGGCTCGGGGCAGCCGTAGTATACTGCCCCAAAGCAACGCTGATTCCCTGTCGCCATGTGGTGGAAGACGTGTTGGCTCTTGCTGACTCTCGCTGTCACGAACCCGGCCGCTGAGCCGTATCTGGATCGCTGGCGCGCCGTGGCTGACCGCCTGATCGAGACCCCGCCGGAATCCTACCCGTTCAACTGGGGCGAGGGCGTGCAGATGATCGGCCTGATGAAGGTGTTCGAGCGCACGGGCGAAGAGAAATACGCCGCATACATGGAGCGGTGGGCGCGGCAATTCCTGCACCGCGACATCCGTTCGGTGCTCGTCGACGGAGACGCCAAAATCGGAACGCGCCGCGGCTATTGCGGCCACTGGAGCCCGGCCACAGCTATTTTATACCTCTATCAGGCCCGACAGCAGCCGGCCTACTTGGAGCTGGCGGCGACGGTGACGCGCTACATCCGCGAGCAGGCCGAACGCAGCCGGGAGGGCGCGCTGGGGCACTTCACCGGCAGCCATCAGCTTTGGGTCGACACGCTCTACATGGCTTGCCCGCTGCTGGCCGCCATGGGCAGGCTCGAAGGCAAGCCCGAGTACCTCGATGACGCCGCCCACCAAATCGTGCTGTACGCCCGGCGCCTCCAGGACGAACGCACCGGGTTGTTCTATCACATGTGGGACTGGGAGACCGGCGAGCGCACGGCGGATCCCTGGGCGCGGGGCAACGGCTGGGTCATCATGTCGCTCGCCGACACGCTCGAGGCGCTCGATCGCGGGCATCGCCATTACGCGGAGCTCGAGAGCATCAGCCGGAAGCTGGCGCAGGGCCTGGCGGCGAGCCAGAATCCCGACGGCCTCTGGCACACCGTCATGGACGATCCTAAGAGCTATCCGGAGGCGTCGGCCACGTCCATGGCCGTTTACGGCGTCTTGAAGCTGGTGCGTCTCGGAGTTCTGCCGGGCTCGGAGGCGCCCATGGCGCGCCGCGCCTGGTCAGCGGTGAACGAGCGATATGTGCGCGACGGCCTGGTGACGGGCACTTCGGCGGGCACCGACCCCAAGGGCGGCGAGCACTACCGGACGCGCCCGCTCGGCACTTACACCTGGGGCACCGGCGCGTACCTGATGGCGGGCAGCGAGATCGACCGGTTGCGGTAAGGGGGCGGAATGACCGTCAACCTCGATCTCGGCCACATGCCCCCTCCTCCCCGGAGGACGGACTTCCGGATCGGCGCCATCGGCGCCGGCTTCATCATGCGCGACGTGCAACTGGTGGCCTACCGCGATGCGGGCTACACGGTCGCGGCGATCGCTTCCCGGAACGTCGAAAGCAGCCGGGCCGTAGCGGGGCGGTTCGGAATCCCCAAGGTGTACGAGACATGGCAGGAACTGCTCGACGACCCCTCGATCGAAGT
>JBBIMZ010000400.1:0-1574 GCA_037444135.1 Solibacteraceae bacterium | reverse complement strand
ACATCGCGGTGCCGCCGCACATGCAGCCGGAAATCATCCGGGAAGCCGCGCGCCGCGGGGATCACATTCGAGGGATCCTGGCGCAGAAGCCGCTGGCCGTGAACTATGAGGAGGCGCGGCGGCTGGTGCGGCTGTGCGAGCAAGGCGGCGTCACGCTCGCCGTCAACCAGAACATGCGCTACGATCAATCGATCCGGGCCCTCAAGACGGTGCTCGAGCGGGGCTATCTGGGCGAGCCGGTGCTGGCGACGATCGAAATGCGCGCTATCCCCCACTGGATGCCGTGGTGCCGCGACTACGACCGCCTCACGCTGCTCATCATGAGCATCCACCACCTGGACACGTTCCGCTACCTGTTCGGGGACCCGGAAAGCGTCTACGTCAGCGCCCGCACCGATCCGCGGACGCGCTTCGCCCACCGGGACGGCATCGTGCTCTACATCCTCGAATACGGGAGCGGCCTGCGGGCGGCGGCCTGGGACGACGTCTGGGCCGGTCCGGCGCGGGAGGGAGCGGGAGCCGACATCTACATCAAGTGGCGGGTCGAGGGCACGGAGGGACTGGCCCAGGGCACGATCGGCTGGCCCGGCTATCCCAACGCCGTCCCCAGCACGATCGAGTTCACGACGGCGCGCCAGCCGGGAGTCTGGTTCCGGCCGCAGTGGAAAGAGGTCTGGTTTCCGGACGCCTTCCGCGGCACGATGGGCATGCTGCTCGAAGCCCTGGCGACCGGGGAGAAACCGGCCGTCAGCGGCCGGGACAACCTGCGAACCATGGCTTTGGTCGAAGCCTGCTACCGCTCGCTCGACGAGCGCCGCCCCGTTCGAATCGAGGAGATCCACAAGGAGCAGACGGAATGAAACTGGGACTGATCAACTCGGCCTGGCTGGGCTCTCCGATCGGAACCGCCGAAGGGATCCGGAAAACGAAGCAGATCGGCTTCGACGCGATCGACATCTTCGCCGACCCGCTGGAGATCGACGTGCGCGAGCGGCGGCTCATCCGCGATTCGGTCCGCGAAGCCGGCCTGCCGGTCGTCTCGGTGTGCTGCGTCGCTCTCGGCCTGATCGACTTCAACGCCTCAGTCCGAAAGTTCCACCTCGAACGGTGCCGGCGATACCTGGATCTGGTCTACGAGCTCGAGGGGAGGAACCTGCTGCTCGTGCTCGGCGAGTATCTCTGGCAGCAGGAGGTGATCCGGCCGGAGGACCAATGGCGGTGGGCCGTCGAGGGGACGCGGCAGCTCGGCGATTACGCGGCCGGGCTCGGCCTCGAGATCGTGCTCGAGCTCGAGCCGTTCCGGCTGTCGCTCATCAACAGCGTCGAGAAGATGCGGCGTTTCCTGGACGAGACGAGCCACCCAGCCGTCCGGGCCAACGTCGACATTTCCCACCTCGTGCTGGTGGGAGAGCCGCCCGAGGCGGTCCGCGCGCTGGCCGGGCGCATCGGACACGTGCATCTGTCCGACTGCAACGGTAAGGTCCACGGCGACCTGCCGCCGGGCCGCGGCGTGGTGAACTTTCCGCCCTATCTGGCGGCGCTCCGAGAGGCCGGCTTCGACGGCGTGGCCGCGG
>JBBIMZ010000399.1:3227-4200 GCA_037444135.1 Solibacteraceae bacterium | reverse complement strand
CTTTGACCGCGTTGGCCAGCTGGTTGACGCCCCGCAAAATCGCCTGCCGGGATTCTTCGCTGTAAACGATCTGCTTTGCTGCCATCGTCTGCCAACCTCCTTCACTTCTCGATCACGCCGAGGACCTCGTCCTCGCGCAGAATCAGATATTCTTCACCGTTGATCTTGATATCATTGCCGGAGTACTTGCCGAACAGGATGCGGTCGCCGACCTTGACATCCAGGGGGATGAGCTTGCCGTCATCGAGCCGATTTCCCTTGCCGACGGCGATGACTTCGCCCTCCTGCGGCTTTTCCTTGGCCGAATCGGGGATGATGATCCCCCCTTGCACCTGTTCCTTCTCTTCGATTCGCTTGACGACCAGGCGGTCGTAGAGCGGACGCAAATGCATGGCTTTTGGTTCCTCCTCGGTACGTGTGAGAGATGGGGGCCGGTGGTTGGCCCCTTCAAACAATCATTATTAGCACTCTCTGGGACCGAGTGTCAACATGGATCTGCAACACTCTGATTTAAAAGGAAAAACAAACTACGCTCTACGTTGATAGCAAGACGCTAAGAAAAAATGCTTGACATTATGATGGATTTAGTGTACCATGCTCTTAGATGCGGAGGCCAGACCTCCCATCAAGCTAGTTCCTGCAACGAGGAGGTAAACCGAGCCGTGATGTTTTCCAGGATGTTCGAAGAAATGGAACAGATCCGTCGCTCCATGGACCGCTTCTTCGAGCAGAGCTTCGGTCCCCGCTGGAGCGCCCTGGAATCGCCGTCCGAGCCGGCCTTCACACCCCCGGTCGAGACCGGCTGGACCGACGAGCACCTGAACCTGCGCTTCATCCTCCCCGCCGTGACCGAAAAGGACTTCACGGTTTCCATCCAGGGCAACCAGCTCCAGGTGCGTGGCGAGCGCAAGCCGCCGGAGAACTTCGGCCGCCAGGAAGCCGTCTGGCATGCCATCCCCTATGGCAGGTTCGA
>JBBIMZ010000399.1:0-3217 GCA_037444135.1 Solibacteraceae bacterium | reverse complement strand
GCGCGTGGTCGATCTTCCCAACGGCTTGAACCTAGATGCGGTCGAAGCCCGTCTGCACGACGGCGTGCTGGACGTTCGCATCCCGCTGGCTGCCGAAGTCCGTCCGCGGCGGATTCCGATCCAAGCCGGCGAGGAGCACAAACAGCTGGCCGCCGCCTGACGCCCCGCCCGCCCGGCTGCAGCCGGGCGGGCCGCCGTCACAGGAGAAGATAAGGAGATCCTGCGATGCGTAGATCCTTCCCTTCCAGCTACTTCCCGCGCGTGGCGTTTCCCGATCCGGCGCGGATCCGGCGCGAGATTGACCGGCTGTTCGACCTGCTCGAGGCCGAAACGCCTTCGGCGATGCCCTCAGGCGTCTTCCCGCCGATCAACGTCACCCAGGACGCCCGCAACTTCTACGTCCGCTGTGAACTGCCCGGCATTGACCCGGCGGCGCTCAACATCTCCGTGGAGCGCAACAAACTCGTGCTGGCCGGCAAGCGCGAAGTGCCGGTCGAGGACGACCGCGTCAGCTACCACCGGCGGGAGCGCACCGGCGGCCAGTTCAGCCGCAGCATCACGCTCCCGGCCGATGTCGATCCGGACCGTGTGGACGCCGCCTATCGCCACGGCGTGCTCACCATCACGCTTCCCAAGGCCGAGACTGTCAGGGCCCGGCAGATTACGGTTCATACGTAAGCCAAGGAGGAACAAGCCCATGCTGAGAACGCACGAAATGCCCGCGACCGAAAGCCGGCCGTACGCCGGCGGCCCCGAGCAGACCCGAGAGGGTCCGGTCTTTGAGCCGGCCGTCGATATCTACGAGGATCCCGAGGGGCTGACGCTACTGGCGGACATGCCCGGAGTGCCGCCCGAGAAGGTCACGATCGATTTGCGCGAGAACGTGCTCACGCTCCGCGGCGAAGTGGAGCGGTCCGAATCGGAGGGCGAAACCGACGTTCTGCGCGAGTACCGCTCGGGCAACTACTTCCGCCAGTTCACGCTGGCTGACTCGATCGATCAGGGCCGCATCGAGGCTACAATGAAAGACGGTGTGTTGCGGCTGCGGCTGCCCAAAGTGGAGCGGGCGAGGCCGCGCACAATCACGGTGAGGGCCGGCTAAGGTCCGCCGCCTGCGCAGAGGCCGGGCCGCCGGGCGTGGAAAGCCCAAGCGCGATGGCCATCAAGGACTACTACTTGATTCTCGGCGTGTCCCGCGACGAGAGCCCCGAAGGAATCCGCACGGCGTTTCGGGAGCTGGCCAAGCGCTATCATCCGGATTTGGCGGGCGCCGAAAGCACGCCGGAGTTTCAAGAGATTGTGGAAGCCTACGAGGTCCTCTCCGACCCGGGCCGGCGCAAGCGCTACAACCGGGAACTGGCGGCGGCCGAGGCGCCGCCCGCGGCGCCTCCGAACGTGCCGCTCGAGGAGGCGTTCCGGCGGCTGGCCGCCAGTCTCGCCGGATATCCTGAATCCGCCGGGCGCAGCCGCGTTGAGGCTGACGTCCGCCTCATCCTGAGCCCGGCGGAAGCCAGGCGCGGCGTGGAGGCGCCCGTTCGAGTCCGCATCGCCGGCCGGTGCCCGGCCTGCCGCGGGAGCGGCCGCGAGTGGCTGCTGCCGTGCTTCGAGTGCGGGGGAAGCGGCGCGGCGGCCGTCGACAGGACCGTTTGGATTCGCATTCCGCCCGGCGTCCGCAGCGGCGAGATCATCGAACTAGTAGCGCCCGGCGGGCCGCTCCGGCTGAGGCTCCAGGTGGTCGTGGCGCCCTATTGAGCCGCTAGCGCCGACCGCACCTTCGAGCCGGCGAAGGCATAGTAGGTGACGAAGACGTAGCAGACGCCGGGCACGAGCATGGCGAGCGCCATGCTGCGCGTCAGCTCGAAAACCAGGCCCATCAGAGGAGTGAAGATCGCCCCGCCGATGATCGCCATCACGATGAGCGAGCCGCCGAGCTTCGTGTTGGGCCCCAGCTCCTTGATGCCCAGGGCGAAGATCGTCGGAAACATCAGCGACATGAAAAAGCTGGTCAGGAAGATCGCCCAGACGCCCACCCAGCCCGGAAAGAGCACCGCGACGGCAATCAGCCCGACGTTGGCAATTCCGTAAATGCCCATCAGGACGTTGGGCCGGATGTACTTCATCAGCCAGGTGGCCGTAAAGCGCCCGATGCCGAAGGCGACGAGCGTGCCGGTGAGAAAGTAGCCCGCCACTTTCTCCGGTTGATGCGTGTAGTCCTGGATGTACTGAATGAAGTAGCTCCAGGTGCCGACCTGCGCGCCGACGTAGAAACACTGGGCGATGACGCCGAGCACGAAGTGCCGGTGGTGGAACAGGTCGCGGAAACGGCCCCGGCGCCGTTCGCTTGCCGGCTCGGCCTCCTCGGCCACTTTCGGGAAGCGCGCAAGCATCAACAGCACGGCCCAGAAGAACATGACGCTGCCCAGGACCAGATAGGGCGTCACCACGCGCATCGTCTCGTGCTCCAGGTAGGCGTCGTAGCGGCCGGCTGCTTTGAGCCCGGCGATCTGCTCCGGCGTCAGTTCGATTCCCGAAAGGATGAACACGGTGCCCACGAGCACGCCCGTGACCGCCCCGAGCGGATTGAACGCCTGGGAAAAGTTCAATCGCCGCTCCGAAGTACGCGGATCGCCGAGCTGGGCGATGAACGGATTGGCGCCGGTTTCGAGAAACGCGAGGCCGCTGGCGATAACAAACAGCGCGAACAGGAAAAAGCCGTACTCGCGGATGTGCGCCGCCGGCCAGAACAGGAAGGTTCCCGTTCCGTACAGCAGCAACCCCACCACGAGCCCGGCCTTGTAGCCGTATTTGCGCATCAGCAGGGCGGCCGGCATCGACAAGGTGAAATAGCCCAGGTAGAAGGCCGACTGGATGAAGCCCGCCTGGAGGCGCGTGATCTCGAACGACTTCATGAACTGCTTGATGAGAATGTCATTGAGGTTGTTCGGGATGCCCCAGAACAGAAACAGCGCCGTCACCAGCACGAACGCCGCCGTATTGCCCGGCGCAAGCATCGGAGGATGCTCGCGCGATCGCCTGTCGGCCGCCTGCACGAAGTCCGATGTTGTCATGGCCCGAATCCTCGAAGGTATCACGAATGTGTCCGGCGGCTCCTGGGGCCGCAGTCTGCGGCTACTAGCCGGCCGCCCGCGCGGGTCGAGATCGTAGCCGAGGATCAGGTGCCCGCCCGTCCACTGGCCCTTCCTGCGGGCGGCGATCT
>JBBIMZ010000398.1:0-4210 GCA_037444135.1 Solibacteraceae bacterium | reverse complement strand
TTCTACACCTGGCTGGTGCGCATCGCGGTGAACGAAGCGCTGATGAAGCTGCGCAAGCGCAAGTCCGACAAGACGGTCTCGCTCGACGAAGGCATCGAGACCGGCGAGGAAACGATGGTCCGGGAAATCGCCGTCTGGGAGGACGATCCGGAGCAGCGCTACTCGCAGGAGGAGATCCGCGCGATCCTTCGCGAGGCGATCTCCGCCCTCCGGCCCGCCTTCCGCACGGTTTTTATCTTGCGCGACATCGAGGAGCTCTCCACCGAAGAAACGGCCCAGCTACTGGATCTGTCGATTCCCGCGGTCAAGAGCCGCCTGCTCCGCGCGCGGCTTCAGCTGCGCGAACGGCTGACCCGGTTCTTCAAACGGAAGGGGGATGACGTCTTTGCTTACTTGTAAGGACTTTCTGTCGGCATTGAACGAGTATCTGGACGAAACCGAGGATGCCGAGCTGCGGCGCGAAGTCGAGCGCCATGTCAACGAGTGTCCGAATTGCTGGGTCGTGTTCGACACGACGAAGAAGACACTGAAGGTCTTCAAGGGCGTTGAGCTCCACCCGCTTCCTGAGGATGTCCACCGCCGCCTGATGGAGCGCATTCACGACCGGCTCGGGCGCAGCCGCGACGGCGCCTAGTCTAGCGGGCGGCGCGCGACGGAGGCCGGGCCGGGCACAGCCGGCCCAGCCACGGACAGCTCCAGCAGTGAGCCCCTTCGCGCACAGGGAATTGCAAGCTCTCCTGTCCGTCGCGGAACGCCCGGATGATTCGGCGCGCCGCTTCAAGATCAGCCGCCTCGAGCCTCACAGGGACCGGTTGGCCGGAGCGGAGAAAGAACAGGAGCGCTCGGTGGGGCAGCTTGCCGGTGAGCCGCTCCAGAGCGAGCGCGTAAACGCGTAACTGGAACTCGTACGATTCCAGGCGCGGTCCGGCTTCGGGCGCGCCGGTCTTATAGTCGACCACAACCGTTTCCCCGCCTTCCTCAAACCACAGGTCGATCTGTCCGCGCAGCACCACCTGTTCGAGCTCGACGGCGAAATCGAACTCGCGTTCGACCCGCGCGGCGCGCTCGAGGCGCCGGGCCAGCTCCGAGCTCTCAAAGATCCGGGCCAGCCGGAGGGCTTCTTCGGTCGCGCCGGTAGCGGGCGCGCCCGCGAGCAGCACGTGCACTTGACGGCCGAGTTCGGCCGGGTCTGCGTCCGGCTCGTCCTCCGGGGGAAGTCCCTCGCCCGGCTCACTCAGACCTCGCCGCGCCCGCACGTCGAGCGCGAGATAGCGGCCGAGAAAATAGCGGCGCGGACAAAGCACGAATTCGGCGACTTCCGTGACCCCGGCGCCCGAATCGTGCTGGCCGGTCCGCGGCGGCGGGGAGAGTTCGACGGGAGCGGCCTCAGCCGGGGCAGTCCCCGTCCACGCGCCGCCCTGGCGCTGCCGCGTCACGACGCGGCGCAACCGGATGCTGCCGATCCTCACGATCGAATCCTCGTCGTCGGGGAGACCATTGGCCAAGCCGGCCCAGCCGGCCACGCGCTTCGACCACGGCGATCCCGGACTGCGCTTTCCGACCGAGTAGCTCAGCACCAGATGCTCTTCGGCGCGCGTCATGGCGACGTAGAGCAGGCGCATCTCTTCGGCGGCCGACTTCTTCTTGAGCTCCTCTTCGGCAGCCGCGTACTTCAGGTCGGCTGCGCCGCTGCCGTCGCCCGGTACACGCCACTTGGCGCCAAAGCCGTGCGTAGGAGAGAACGCGATCGGATCCAGACTGTTGCGCGCCGCCTGATGCAGTCTGGCGAGAAAGACTGCGGCAAACTCCAGCCCCTTGGCCGCGTGGACCGTCATCAGGCGCACGGCGTGGGCGGCCTCGGCGGGCGGGGCCTCCGAGGCAGCTTCGGAGGCGCGGAGCCGCTCGAGGTCGGCAAGCAGTTCCCGGAGCGGGCGCCGGCGGCGGAAGTGCAGGTCCGCGAGGAGACCGAGAAACTTGTCGAGATTCCGGCGGTTGTGCCCCGCCAGAAGCGACACGTAGCCCGACTCGTCCACGATGCGCGCCGCCGCCAGGCCGGGCGGGACGGCGTCGCGCTCGCGCCGCAACTCCCTGACGAGGCTGACGAACCACTCCAGGCGCTTCCGGTCCTCGCCGCTGATCTCCGGCGCCTCCAGGCGCGACAGCGCGCCCCACAACGAGCCCTCCAGCTTCAGGCGCAGGATCGTCTCGTCGGAGACGCCGACCAGCGGCGAGCGCAGCACGCCAGCCAGCGCGACCTCGTCCTGCGTGTTGGCGACCACTCGGAGAAAGTTCCAGACGTCGAGCACTTCGCGCGTTTCGAGCAGCGTCCGCCCTCCCACGACGATGGCCGGAATGCCGAACTCGCGCAGCGCCCGCTCGATCCCGGTCAGCCCGTCGACTTTGCGAGCCAGAACCGCCATCCGGTCAAAGCCGACGTGGAGTTCCTCGCGCAGCTCGAGGATCCGGCGCCCGATCCAGCTCGCTTCGACCGGCTCGGCCTCCGCCTGCTTGTCGCCCACCGCGACTATCAGTTCTACGGACGGCGCATCCTTGGATGGGAAGGACCGCCGGGCTTCGAGCGGGCGTGATGCGATGCCCTCGGCGCCGTCCAGGAGCGCGGCGGCGGCGTCGAGGATCTCCTGCCGGCTCCGGTAGTTCGCGCGCAGCTCGTCGATGATCCGGCCCTCTGCCTGGAGCCGGCGCCGATAATCTCGGAACAGCTCCGGCTCGGCGTGCCGGAACGAGTAGATGGACTGGTTGATGTCGCCGACGCCGAAAAACCGGTTCAGCCGCCGGATCCGCTCGAGGATGCGCCACTGGAGCGGATTGGTGTCCTGAAGCTCGTCCATCAGGATGAAGTCGAACTGGCCCCTCACGCGCTGGGCGATCTCGGGCCGGCCCCTGAGCAGCTCGAGCGCGCGCTCCTCGAGGTCCGCAAAGTCGAGCGCTCTCTCGGCGCGCTTTCGCGCCCGGTAACGGGCCTCGATCCGCGCCAGCGCTTCGACGAGCAGCTCCCGCTGCGGCCAATAGTGGAACGCCGCCAACTCTCTCTGGAGTTGAGGCAGCAATTCGTTCCGCATCTGCTTGAGGTCATCGGAGACGGATCGAGGCAGTTCTCTTAGGTTAATCTTGAACTCGGCCAGAACTTCCAAGGCCTCGCCGGGGTCGCTACAAGCGCGCGCCCGGCGCAACCAGCCTGCCAGTTGTTGGCACTTGTCCCGGCGGCTCTCGCTGTCCTGCCAGGCCGGGTCTCGCAGCAGCGCGGCCAGAGCGCTCAGCCAGTCGTGAAAAGATGGCAGCGGGTCCTCCGGCTGCGTTCCCCGGAGCTCAGTGATCGGAACGCCCCCGGCGCGCAGCGCCCGGTAGACTGACTCGAGGGCGCCGGCCAGGTCGAGCTGCCGAGAGAACGGCGATGTCGACACATATAACGTTTCGAGCACCCGGGCCAGATCCTCCGGCCGCTCGGCGAACAGCTCGTCCAGTGCGGTCTCGGCCGCCTCGTCGAGCAGGGCGTCGGCTTCGCTCTGCTCGAGCACGCTGAAGCCGAAATCGACGCCCGCGACGATCGCATTCTCGCGCAGCAGGCGCGCGCAAAAGGCGTGTATCGTCGAAACGTACGCCTGTTCGATTTCACGCCGGAGCGAGACATTGCCGGAGAAACGCTCGACCAGCCGGCGCTTGATCTCACCGGCCGCTTTCTCCGTGAAAGTGATGGCGAGGATTCGCCGCGGCGAAATCCCCAGCTTTTCGACGAGCCAGGCGAAGCGCTCGACCAGCACGCGCGTCTTGCCCGCCCCGGGGCCGGCTTCCACGCAGACGTCCTGGCCCAGCCGGTGCGCGGCGGCGAGCTGCTGGCCGTCGAGCGTCACCGCGTCGCGCCTCCTCCCGCCACGGTGACTTGCCGGCTTTCGACGCGGCAGATATCGACGTAGTCGCAAGTCCGGCACACGGAGTCGTCCACAGGCCTCGGCTCTACGTCGCCCGAGGCGATGGCGCGGGCGGTCTCGACGGCCTTGTCCGTCGCGCGGGCCGCAAGTTCGTCGAGCTCCGCGGGCGCACAGACAGTCCCCAGAGAGACGCCGTCCACCGTGTGCCATCCTTGCCAGGCCACCTGTTTGCGGAGCGCGCAAAACAGCACGCCGGCCGGCTCGAGGCCGAGCGCGCGGCGCGCGGCGAGAAGATAGAGGCCGCCTTGAACCTTTTCTCCCTC